>NZ_QPFW01000194.1:0-26438 GCF_008122455.1 Enterobacter sp. C6 | reverse complement strand
CCCACCACAATGCCGATGGCCACCATCGCATTCAGATAGGTCGGCGTCGCGTTGTCAGTAATCCCCAGCGCCACCGGCACCCACAGCACCAGCAGGAAGCGCAGCGTGACGCCCGCCCCCCAGAACATACTGGTCCCCATCAGGGAAAAACGCGTTTCACCGTTACGCCACAGCACGCGGCAGGCGGTAAAGAAACTGCCGGTCATCGGTTTAAAGCGCCAGGATTGCCCCGGGCGAGCCACCGGCAGTTTAGGAATAAACAGGTTCGCCACGACCGCCCCACCATACACCGCCGCGCATACGCCCAGTGCCGCCAGGACATGCCAGTCGGCCAGCACGCCACCCGCAACGGATCCGAGCAGGATAGCGGCAATGGTTGACGACTCCATCAGACCATTGGCTTTCACCAGCTTATCCCCGGTGGTCAGCTCGCCGAGAATGCCATACTTCGCCGGGGAGTAGGCGGCGGCGCCAATGCCCACCAGCGTATAGCCAATAAACGGATTGAAGCCAAAGCAAATGCTGGCCGCACCCAGCAGCTTGAGGCCATTGGCAAACATCATTACCCGACCTTTCGGGAAGCTGTCCGCCACCTGCCCGACGAACGGAGCGAAGATAATGTAAGCGCCCACAAACACCATCTGCAGGATCGGCTGACTCCAGTCGGGGTAAAACTCGGCTTTCAGCAGCGCCAGCGTGGCAAACAGCAGCGCGTTATCACCGAACGCAGAGAGAAACTGTGCGGCGATGACGGCCATCATGCCTTTCGATCTGAGCGATGTGTTAGTGTGTACTGACTCACGCATTTTGCTGTTCCGCCTCTTCAACCATGCCTTTCAGGGTCACGAAATCGGGCTTCCCGCTACCCAGCACAGGGAGCTGTTTCAGGTAGCGAATATCGCGCGGCACGGCCAGTTCAGGAATACCGTGTTCACGCGCATAGCTCAGTAACCTGTCGCGCTTAAGCTCACCGTCGGTCGTAAACAGCACCAGCGCCTCGCCTTTGCTGGCGTCACTCTTCACCACCGTCGCATGCATCTTATCCGTGGACACGGCCGTCGCCAGCTGCTCAACCATTTCCAGAGAGACCATTTCACCGGCGATTTTGGCGAAGCGTTTCGCGCGTCCCTGAATCTGTACAAAGCCCTGTTCATCGAAACGGACGATATCCCCGGTGTCGTACCAGCCGGTTTCAACCTCGCCGTTGACGTTTTCCGCCGTCGGCGCTTCCAGCACGCCCGGGTTTTCCACGCGCAGATACCCGTTCATCACGTTTGGCCCTTTGAGCTGCAGACGGCCACCGTCCTCAATGCCCGGCACGGCCAGCAGACGCGCGTCCATCCCCGGCAGAATTCGGCCAACCGTACCCGGTTTCGCCGCCATCGGCACGTTAATCGAGACCACGGGCGCACACTCGGTAACGCCATACCCTTCGAGAATGCGCAGGCCAAACTTGTCCTGCCAGATCTGACGCGTGCTCTCCTGCAGTTTTTCCGCACCGGCCACCACATACCGCACGCGATAGAAGTCATACGGATTGGCGAAACGCGCATAGTTGCCGAGGAACGTTGAGGTGCCGAACAGGACGGTGCAGTTACGGTCATACACCAGCTCCGGCACAATCCGGTAATGCAGCGGGCTTGGATAGAGGAACACTTCTGCGCCGGTCAGCAGCGGCGTAAACAGCCCCACCGTCAGGCCAAAGGAGTGGAACAGCGGCAGCGCCGACATAAAACGGTCATCCGCGGTAAAGTCAGCAATGCTTTTGATCTGCTCAACGTTCGCCAGAATGCTCTTGTGGCTGTGGACGACGCCTTTCGGGTTGCCCTCCGATCCCGACGTGAAGAGGATAATGGCGTCATCTTCCGGCTGCTGTTTGACCTGCGCCAGACGCGGCACCAGCAGGTGAGCAAAAATCCACAGCTTGTCGCCGGTGGTCACGTCGGCTTTCAGATCCTCCAGGAAGACCCAGCGTACCTGGGTGAGCTGCTCGGGAAGATGCCAGAGCTTGCCTTTGTCCAGGAACTGACGAGAGGTAAAGACGGTATTAATCTGGGCAGCGGTGATGGCGCTGGTCAGCCCTTTCACACCCGCCGTGTAGTTCATCATCGCCGGGATCCGGCCCCGGGAAACCGCGCCGAAAATCACCGCCGCGCTGATGCCCGCGTTAGGCAGCATCAGGCCAATCTTTTCGCCCTTTTTGCTGTACTTCTCCAGAATGCGGCCCACAAACAGGGTCTTGGTCAGCAGTTTGCGATAGGTATCCGGGGTAAAGTTGATGTCTTCGATGCAGTTTTTCTTCGCGCCATAGCGGTGCTGCGCGGAAAGCAGAGATTCGTACAGCGTTTCGCGCGGACGCACGGCCATGCGCGCTTCCATCATAATCTGGTGCAGCATTTCCCCGGCGATTTTACGGCGATCGCGGGCACGCGGCGCGTCGGGCATCGGTAACGACGTTGGCGGCAGAATATGCAGCGTGATTTTGGGGAACAGACGCTGCTTCACCAGTCCCTTCAGACGGCTGAAATGGGTCAGCTCTGCGCCTTCAATTCGCAGCGGCACTACGGTCGCTTTTGACTTCGCCGCGACAAACCCCGCACCGTCGTAGATTTTCATCAGCGAACCGGTCACGGAGATACGCCCTTCCGGGAAAATGACCACCGGACGACCCTGCTCGACCAGACGCACCAGATGCTTAATCATCATCGGCTTTGTCGGGTCGAGAGGCACAAAATCAATCAGCGGCGTGAGCCAGCGCATGTACCACTGCTGGCTGATGGAGGTATAGACCGCAAATACCGGGCGCACGGGCAGAAACAGCGCCAGCAGGATACCGTCTATAAAGGAAACATGATTTGGTGTGATAAGAACGCGTTCGCCGCGAAGCGCCTGGGCATCGCCAGTGACGCGGATGCGAAAGAGAATACGGAACAGTGTACGGAAGAACCCAAATAGCATCTCAACTCCCTTTGCCAGCCAGTGTGGAGGGTTGATAGTAAATGGTGGCAGATTACACGAGAAGTGATACGGGAGCGACAGCAAAAGTGGAGGCGAAAAAAAACCTGCGCATCCGCGCAGGTTGGTGCAAGAGATGAGTACGAAACCGTACTAAGAATTCTCACCAATCAATACCTCTGGGATCTCAACTGTATCAATCTCATTAACATCCTCGCCATCGGACAATCGCAACAGCCTGAGGCAAAGTGTAACCAAAGGTTCAGATTGACATTCTTCAGACATGACTGCGCGTGTAACGATTACACCGCCAGGGTTGTTCTGCGTCACGTTTGTGGAGAGCGGAAATCCGCTCCCCTTGAATGCGCGCCGCTTTTCCGCAACACTATTTGGTGTGTAAACGCTTACCCCCAATAAGAAGGTAATGAATGGCGACAATAAAGGATGTGGCCCGTCTGGCAGGTGTGTCGGTGGCAACCGTCTCCCGTGTGATTAACGACTCCCCAAAAGCCAGTGACGCATCACGCCAGGCGGTACAAAGCGCCATGGAATCACTGAACTATCATCCCAATGCCAATGCCCGCGCGCTCGCCCAGCAGTCCACAGAAACCATTGGTCTGGTGGTAGGAGATGTCTCCGATCCCTTTTTCGGCGCGATGGTGAAAGCCGTTGAGCAGGTTTCTTATCAGACAGGCAATTTTTTGCTGATCGGCAATGGCTATCATAATGAACAAAAAGAACGCCAGGCCATCGAGCAGCTGATCCGCCACCGCTGTGCGGCGCTGGTAGTACACGCTAAAATGATCCCGGATGCCGAACTGATTCATCTGATGAAGCAGATCCCCGGGATGGTCATCATCAACCGCATTATTCCCGGCTTTGAAAAACGCTGCGTTGCGCTCGACGACCGCTACGGCGCGTGGCTTGCGACCCGTCATCTGATTCAGCAGGGCCACACCCGGATTGGCTATCTCTGTTCAAACCACCCGATTTCTGATGCAGAAGACCGTCTGCAGGGCTACTACGATGCCCTGCGCGAAAACGGACTGCCGTGCAATGACCGCCTGGTGGCCTATGGCGAACCGGATGAGAGCGGCGGTGAACAGGCCATGACCGAGCTGCTGGGTCGCGGACGGAATTTCACGGCGGTTGCCAGCTATAACGACTCGATGGCCGCAGGGGCAATGGGGGTGTTGAACGACAACGGGATTGAGGTACCGGCAGAAATTTCGCTGATTGGCTTCGACGACGTGCTGGTCTCCCGCTACGTTCGCCCGCGCCTGACCACCGTGCGCTACCCGATTATCACCATGGCCACACAGGCCGCCGAGCTGGCGTTAGCGCTGGCGGAACAGCGCCAGCCGCCGGATATTACGCATCTGTTTAGCCCGACGCTGGTTCGTCGTCACTCCGTTGCGTCGCCTGCGGAAGCGCAGAGCGAATAACGGTAGAGGTGAACCCGCGTGTTGGGGTATTCCAGCCCATCGCCGATATACTGCCAGCCGTAACGTTCGTAGAAGTCACGGCAGGCAGACCAGAGGTGCAGTTCTTCATATCCCGCCTGCGCGGCCCAGGTAATAACATGCTGCTGTAACTTTCCTGCCAGCCCCTTGCCTCGCGCCGCGTCGTCAACGTACAGCGCCGCCAGCCACGGAAAGAGATCCTGACGGGTGATCAAATCGCAGCGCCAGATCCCCACCGTGCCAATAAGCTGTTGGTCTTCTACGGCAATAAACGTCAGCGGTAATTTTCCCGGCGTCTGGCTGTGCTCAACGATGCTGTGGAAAAATTCCCGGGGAAGCCCTTCGCCAAAGGCCTGCCAGATCCAGTCAGTAACCTGCTCAGCATACTGCGGTGCATCGTAAAGCGGGAGGATAACAGTCTTTTTCACGTTTCACCTGCGTATTCTCATTAATGGGCTGGCCTGACGCCTCCAGCTCGTTTTGGCGATTATTTTACCAGAGTCAGACTATTTAGTTTTACTTCAGGCAGGCCAGACAAATCGTTACCGAAAAGCGTGATCGTGGCGGAATTTTTGCGCTTCCCGCATCGCTTATACGGCGTAAGCTCTGTGTTAAACTGCAGATCATTACGTGAAAGCAGGAATGTAGAATGGTAACAATGCTGGATGTCTCACTGCGCGCGGGCGTGTCGAAGGCCACGGTATCGCGCGTGCTGAACGGCACGGGTCAGGTTAAAGAGAGTACGCGTCAGCAGGTGTTTGCGGCGATGGAAGAGCTGGGCTATCGGCCGAACTTTCTCGCGCGCTCGCTGGCTAACCAGACCAGCAACAGCATTGGTCTGGTCGTCTCGACCTTCGACGGCTTTTACTTTGGCCGCCTTCTCCAGCAGGCGTCGCGGCAGACCGAAACCCACGGGAAACAGCTGATCGTCACCGACGGTCACGACGCGCCGGAACAGGAAGAACAGGCGGTGCAGATGCTGGCCGATCGCCAGTGCGATGCCATCGTGCTTTACACGCGCTATATGAGCGAAAAAGCGATCATCAAACTGATGAACACCGTAAAAACACCGCTGGTGGTCATTAACCGTGAAGTGAGCCAGGCGCCGGATCGCTGCGTGTTCTTCGAACAGCAGGATGCCGCGTTTAAAGCCGTGGATTATCTGATTGAACAGGGCCATCGGGAGATCGCCTGTATCACCGTCCCGATCCATACCCCAACCGGAAAAGCGAGGCTGATGGGCTATCGCAAGGCGCTGGAAAAGCACGGCATCCGTCTGGACGAGCGTCGGATAAAGTACGGCGATGCGGGAATGACCGGGGGATACGAGCTGTGCAAGGAATTGATTGCCGACGGTGTATCGTTTAGCGCCCTGTTTGCCTGTAACGACGATATGGCGCTGGGCGCGTCCAAAGCGTTACACCAGGCGGGGCGTAAAATCCCGCAGGATATTTCACTGTTCGGCTTTGACGACGCCCCAAGCGCAAAATGGCTGGAGCCTGCGCTCTCATCGGTTTATCTGCCCATCGACAATATGATTGTCACGGCCATCGATCAGGCGATCCGGCTGGCAAAAAACCAGCCGGTCGATGCCATCCCGCCGTTTACCGGCACGCTGGTCTTACGCGATTCGGTCACGACGGGGCCGTACTTTCATCAGATGAGCTCTAACGCCAGCAGTTCCTGAATGGTCTGGCGGCGGCGGATCAGCCGCGCCTTGCCGTTATCAAACAGCACTTCCGGCAGCAGCGGGCGGCTATTGTAGTTAGATGACATAGACGCCCCGTAAGCACCGGTGTCGTGCAGCACAAGATAATCACCCGGTTTGACCTCTGGCAGCGCGCGGGTCTCCACTTTGCCGCCCTCCTGCTGGGTAAACACGTCACCCGATTCGCACAGCGGCCCCGCAACGACCGTCTCAACGCGTGGTGCCTGCGATAAATCGCGGCCGTCGGCAGCCAGGGCGGTAATGTGGTGATAGCTGCCGTACATGGACGGACGCATCAGATCGTTAAAGCCTGCGTCAATCAATACAAAGTGGCGAGACCCCATCTCTTTCACGCTGCGCACCTGCGAAACCAGCACGCCGGCTTCCGCCACCAGGAAACGGCCCGGCTCAATTTCCAGTTTTACCGCGTGGCCCAAATGCGCGGCGATTTGATCGCGCGCGGCGCTCCACAGACCGTAATAGTGATCGGTATCAATCGCCTCTTCCCCTTCGCGATAAGGAATGGAGAGACCGCCACCGGCAGAGATCGCCTCCAGATCCTGACCGAAGTCGACAACCTGGCGCACCATCGCGCCGCACACCTGCTCCAGGTGGCCGTAATCGACGCCAGAGCCAATGTGCATATGAATCCCCACCAGCTTCAGGCCGTAGCGCTGTAATACCGCCAGCGCGGCAGGCATATCGGCATACCAGATCCCGTGCTTGCTGTTTTCGCCACCGGTATTGGTTTTTTGGCTGTGGCCATGACCAAAGCCCGGGTTCACGCGCAGCCAGACGCGATGGCCGGGTGAAACCTCGCCCAGTTGCTCCAGCATATCCACAGAGCCGGCATTCACCGGGATCTGCAGCTCGTGGACGCGCGCCAGCGTCGCATCGTCGATCACATCGGCGGTAAAGACGATCGCGTCACCGTCGGCTTTCGGATCGTATCCGGCCGCCAGCGCGCGCTCGATTTCGCCGAGTGAAACGGAGTCCACCTTCACGCCCTGCTCACGCATCAGGCGCAGAATGTGGATATTGGAGCAGGCCTTCTGGGCAAAACGCACCACGTCAAACTGATGCAGGGCGGCGATCTTCTCGCGAACGATCTGCGCGTCGTAGACCCACACCGGGCAGCCAAATTCGGCGGGCAGGCGCAGCAGGTTGTCGGCGTTCAAATCGGTATCAGTCTGGTTCAGCGGGCGTGGCATGGTCTTCTCCGGGTAAATGCGTTTTCATGATTACGCCACAGCACAAAGAGAATAAAAAATATCGTTTTATCGCGAGTCTATGCAAAAATGATATGGTCAGTTCTCTGCTTTCAGGTGCCCTATGCCCGCCGTCAATTTACGCCATA
This sequence comes from Enterobacter sp. C6, assembly GCF_008122455.1. Lineage (NCBI taxonomy): Bacteria > Pseudomonadati > Pseudomonadota > Gammaproteobacteria > Enterobacterales > Enterobacteriaceae > Enterobacter > Enterobacter sp. C6. Next base: position 18,955 of record NZ_QPFW01000194.1, on the reverse strand, counting down.
TCGAGATTTTTCACGCCGTGATGACCACCGGTAATCTCACCGAAGCCGCACAGATGCTGCATACCTCGCAGCCGACGGTGAGCCGCGAGCTGGCGCGCTTCGAGAAAGTGCTGGGGTTGAAGCTGTTCGAACGTACCCGGGGCAGGCTTCACCCGACGGTACAAGGGTTACGCCTGTTCGAGGAAGTTCAGCGCTCCTGGTACGGGCTGGACAGAATAGTGAGTGCCGCGGAAAGCCTGCGCGAGTTTCGTCAGGGCGAGCTGTCGATCGTCTGCCTGCCCGTCTTTTCGCAATCCTTTTTGCCGATGCTGCTGCAACCCTTTCTGGCCCGATACCCGGAGGTCAGCCTCACCATCGTGCCTCAGGAATCACCTCTGCTTGAAGAGTGGCTTTCGGCTCAGCGCCATGATTTAGGCCTGACCGAAACCCTCTCCACGCCAGCGGGAACGGCGCGCACGGAGTTGCTCTCGTTAGATGAAGTGTGCGTTCTGCCCGCCGGGCATCGGCTTGCCGGTAAGGCGGTGCTTACACCGGAGGATTTCCACGGGGAAAACTACATCAGCCTGTCGCAGACCGACAGTTATCGACAGCTGCTGGATACGCTGTTTGCCGAGCATCAGGTCAAACGCCGAATGGTGGTAGAAACGCACAGCGCGGCCTCGATTTGTGCGATGGTACGCGCAGGCGTCGGCGTCGCGGTGGTGAATCCGCTCACGGCGCTGGATTATGCGGAAAGTGGGATTGTTGTACGTCGGTTTAGTGTCTCAGTTCCTTTCACCGTTAGCCTAATCCGCCCACTGCATCGTCCGGCATCGGCGCTGGTGGAGGCGTTCAGTGAACATCTGCAAGGAGGGTTAAGTCTGTTGGCTGGACAGCTAAATAAGATGTTGAATCAGACGCCCCACTGAACAGCGGGCGCCTGAACACTCAGTTAAAACGTTTCGCAATAGCCGCTACACGCTCGCCGAATTTCACAGCGGTTTGCAGATCGCCACTGGCAATGGCGCCAGCATCAGCATCTGATGGAGACTGCACCAGCAAACCGACTGAACCGCCCAGATTATTAATATCCTGACGGGTAGCCGCGAGAGTATTTGACGGCGGCAGCCCCAGGCTCACCCAAATCCCACCGTGCTGAGAGGCCAGCGTTTGCAGGTATTGCAACGACACCTGCTTATCACCGTTCAGGCTGGCGCTGTTGCTGAAGCCCGCGAACACTTTGTCCTGCCAGCTACGCACGAACCAGGCTTTTGAGGTCGCATCAGCGAATTTCTTAAACTGCCACGGTACGCTTCCCATGTAGGTTGGCGCGCCAAAAATAATCGCTCTGGCATCGTTAAGTTTTTGCCAGTCGCTTTCCTGAATATCGCCATTGCTGTCAATGGCGATCAGCTCAGCCTGCGCGCCCTCGGCGACTGTTTCAGCAACGCGTTTGGTGTGGCCGTAGCCAGAATAATAGATAACTACAACGCTCATGATAGATCTCCTGATGCAATATTGCCTTGTGAGTCAAACGATTAAGACGACTTTAAAATTGCTCTGCGAGCCCGTTGCCATTTTCGGTTCCCTGGTATCAAATAGAAACCTTACGTCGTTTTATACACGCAAACATTCACGGGCGTAAGAAGGCACCTTTATCTCACCTGGTTACCTCGAGGGAACCACCATGACCCAAACAGCAGTTCTGAAAAAGGAGATGCCTCCTTACAACGTGTTCGATGAACGCTGCCCGACCCGCGGCGTGCTGGCGCGTATCGCCGATAAGTGGGCACTGTTAATTCTTGCGCGCCTTGAGAATGGGCCGATGCGCTTTAGTCATCTTCAACGTGATATTCAGCGAATCACCAAAAAGGTGCTGACCCAGTCTTTACGCAAACTGGAACGTGATGGGCTGGTGTCGCGAAAGATATTCGCCACGGTACCTGTAACCGTCGAGTACAGCCTGACGCCGCTTGGCCAGACGTTAACCGAAACGGTGACTGTGCTTGCGCACTGGGTGGAAAATAATATTGATGCCATTGTGGCGGCGCAATCCGCTTATGACGCCGCCAACACGTAAACCTAAACCGGGTGCTCAGGACAACATAAACGCCACGGCATCGGCGGCATGAATTGCAGTGGTATCAAATACCGGGAGAGGGCTTCGCTCGACGGGTACCAGCAAACCAATCTCAGTGCAGCCGAAGATCACCCCTTCGGCCCCCTGCTGCCTAAGTTTATCGATAACGCTGACGTAATACGCGCGGGAAGCTTCGCTGAAGGTACCGAGGCAGAGCTCGTCAAAGATAATCTGATTGATGCGCGCCCGATCTTCTTCATCCGGGATCAGGCTTTCTATCCCAAATTCACTGTGCAAACGTCCACGATAAAAATCCTGTTCCATGGTGTAGCGTGTACCCAAAAGCGCTACGCGGCGCATTCCGGATGCCGCAATCGCACGCCCGGTCGCGTCCGCGATATGCAGAAACGGCAGCGAGCAGCGGTCCTCAATATGCGACGCCACTTTGTGCATGGTATTGGTACACAGCACTATCCCCTCGGCGCCGGCCCGCTCAAGCCCGAGCGCCGCTTGGGCCAGGATCTCTCCGGCTTTATCCCACTCACCGCTCGACTGGCAGGCTTCGATTTCATGGAAATCAACGCTGTGCAGCAGCAGACTTGCGGAGTGCAGACCACCCAGACGCTGCTTTACCCCTTCATTAATCAGGCGGTAATAAGGGATTGTCGATTCCCAGCTCATACCACCTAACAGGCCGATCGTTTTCATCATCCCTCCTTATCTTTGGTCTCTTTTTTTAACACAACCGATGCACATAAAAAAAGCGCCCTATTGAGCGCCTTTTTAAACTGCAGATTTTATTTCGCCACCGGCTCTGGCGGCGAAGTACGGGTGTGCATCGCCTCGCGCAATAACACGCTACCGCAGGCAAACAGGCCCCCAAGAAGCGCCGCCAGAACGACAATCAGAGCCTTGCCCGGGCCATCCTTTTTCACCGGCATGGAGGGTGAAAGCTGGTACCTGAATGGCTCAAGTTTAACATCGGCAAAGGAGAGATTTTTCAGCTGTGCCAGGTAGTATTCCCGGTTCTGAAAGTCCGCATTCAGTTCAGTCACGTCCTTCAGATTTTTTTCAATCTTCAGTTTTTGCGCGATACCGTCAGCACCGAGCGCAACAGAATAATCCGGGTCATCCTTTACGGCCTGCCCGTTGCTGTAGACCGGCTTCTTGATACCGGCGGCATTCGCCACTTCCAGGGAATAATTCAGTCGCTGCAGGTTGGTATTGTGAACATTGGTCAGACGAACACGATCCAGTTCCAGCTGCTGCTCAACGACGTTCGTTTTCAGGGCGATCTGGTTGCGGATATTCTGCACCGTCTCTTTTTCGACGATAGCCACGATATAATTGATATACCCCTCCAAAACGGTTTGCGCATCGCCTGCTGTTGGCGCAGTGAAGCTCAATGTCCAGGAGACAAAAGGCACTTTATCCGCGCCTTTTCCCTGATCGTCATTCACCGCTTTCATTCTGTCTGAGATGTTGACTATCGCGCGATGCAGATCGAGCGGATCCACCTCAACACCTTTAAGCTGCGATATCACATAAGGAGAGGATTTCATGTACTCTTCGAGCAATGACTGCGACTGAAACTTTTTAATAAAGAGATCAAAAATTTCTGGACGGGTAATTTTCACGTCCACGTCAAGTACCTGCAGCGCAACCAGCATCTGGCGCAGCGGATTCCACTGCGACTGTTCTGCCGGGGTGATCACCGCTTTACTGGTCCATTTTTGCGGCAGTAAAAATGAAACGGCCAGCCCCACCAGCGCGAAAGCAAAGACGATGGCGACGATACGTTTTTTCGCCGCCAGAAGGACCTCAAAAAGTCCCAGAAGATCGATCTCTTTTGCGCTTACAGCCGGGCCGGCATAACGGGGAAAGTCGAGGTCCGTGCTTTTTTTGAAATCCATTTCTGACATAGTGATTCTTCTTTTTCCGGATGCAACGCATCTCTTAACATTGATGGCGGTGGTCCGATAATACATCAACATAAGAAAAATCCTAATGCCTGTTCCCTCTCTGTGTCTACTCCCTACCAGAGTTAGTAGTGATCTTAGTCACATTTTTATTGTGATTAAGCCACCTTTCCCTTTCCAGTTACGGCACGTATTAAAACCTTCGGACGGGCAAAAAATCACCCGCCGATGTTCCGCAGTTTCTCTCCAGCCATCAGCTTGCGCTCGATGTGTTCCAGCGTCACGCCTTTGGTTTCCGGGATCAGCCAGAACGTGACGCCAATAAATGCCACATTCAGTACCGTATAGAGCCAGAACGTTCCCGCTGCGCCAATCGCGTCCAGCAGCGTCAGGAACGTCGCACCGATGATCATGTTCGATACCCAGTTGGTTGTCGTGGAACAGGTGATGCCAAAGTCACGGCATTTGAGCGGCTGAATTTCGGAGCACAGGATCCACACCACCGGCGCGGCGCTCATCGCGTAGCCAGCGATGCACATCATGGTCATCCCGACAGAAAGCCAGGAAAGTCCGCTTGACGCCGTGCCGTTATCAAATTGCATCAGGCAGTAACCGAGGATCAGCGTGCCGAGCGCCATCACGCTAAAGCCAATCTTCAGCGCAGGTTTACGGCCGGCTTTGTCCACGGTGAATACGGCAATAAAGGTGGCGAACATGAAGGTCAGCCCGACCACCAGGGTGGCGATCATCTGCTGTTCCGTGGTGGTGAACCCGGCCATTTTAAAAATACGCGGCGCGTAGTACATGATGATGTTCATGCCGGTGAACTGCTGCATCGCCTGCAGCAACATGCCGAGGAAGACCGCCCGGCGCACGTTGCGGTTGATCTTAAATAGCGCCCAGCCACCCTGCTTCAGCTTCAGGCTTTCGCGGATCTCGTTCAGCTCTTCGCGCGCTTTCTCCGAGGTATCGCGCAGCATGCGCAGGACCTCTTCTGCCTCCACGTGGCGCCCTTTTTGCGCCAGCCAGCGCGGACTGTTCGGCAGGAAAATCACTAAGACAATCAGCACCACCGCTGGCAGCGCCAGCACGCCGAGCATTGCGCGCCAGTTGCCGCTGTAGCTGAAGTAGGTGTCAGACAGGAACGCCAGCACGATACCCAGCGTGACCATCAGTTGATACATGCTGATCATCTTGCCGCGCACGTTCTCACTCGCCATTTCGGAGAGATAAAGCGGCGCGGTGTAGGAGGCAATCCCCACCGCCACGCCCAGCAGCACGCGGGAAAGCAGCAGCACCTCTACGTTTGTCGCAAACGCGGAGCCGATCGAACCCGCGACGAACAGGATCGCCCCGACCATCAGGCTGTATTTGCGCCCCAGGCGGAACGATAGCCAGCCGTTAAATAGTGCCCCGATGGCCGCGCCGAGCATCATGCTGCTCACCACCCACTCCTGCAGACGGTTACTGAGGGTAAAGTGATCGGTAATAAAGGGCAGCGCTCCGGCAATGACGCCGATATCCAGTCCAAATAACAGGCCCGCCACGGCGGCGGCAATGGAGACAAACTGGTTCATGCGCCGGGTATCACGCAGCGCAGCGGGCATTAGGGTAGAGTCATTGATAGATGTCATATTTTTCCTGCCTCAACAGCAAAATTCGTTAACTGAAATTACGAGAAAGCGAGGAAAAGTGTCAGGCGGGAATTCGTGAAGATATGGATTATTTCGCTATGGCATCGCGATCTGTGATGGACATTACAATTTCAACTAATGCTGAAATTGCCATGTTTTTTTATTAATTACCTAATATTTAAGCAATAAAAATGTGATACGCGTCATTCGTGAATTCTCAGTATGGATTTTTCATCTTATGTCATATGGATAATGGTAATTTTTACCCAAAAAAAACCTCCACCCGAGGGCAGAGGTTCGTCATGCAGGTGGAACTAACGTGCCAGCCAGCCGCCATCGACCGCCACGGTGTAGCCGTTGATGTAATCCGATGCCGACGAGGCCAGAAAGACCACCGGCCCCATCAGATCGCGCGGAAGACCCCAGCGCCCCGCCGGAATACGATCGAGGATTTCCGCGCTACGCTGCTCGTCTGCACGCAGCTGCTGCGTATTGTTGGTCGCCATGTAGCCCGGCGCAATCGCATTCACATTGATGTTGTGCTTCGCCCACTCGTTTGCCAGAAGGCGGGTCACGCCCATCACGGCGCTTTTGGACGCGGTGTAAGACGGCACGCGGATACCGCCCTGGAACGAGAGCATGGAGGCAATATTCACGATCTTGCCGCCGTTCCCCTGCGCGATAAAGTGCTTTGCCGCCGCCTGGGACATGAAAAATACGCTCTTGATGTTCAAATCCATCACGTCATCCCAGTCGCGCTCGCTGAAGCTGATCGCATCTTCGCGGCGAATCAGCCCGGCATTGTTGACCAGAATGTCGATATGACCGAATTCCGCCACCGCGCGATCCAGCAGTTCAGGAATGGCATCGATTTTACGCAGGTCGGCGGTCAGGCTCAGGAAACGGCGGCCCAGCGCCGTCACGCGCTCGAGGGTTTCAGTCGGTTCAACGATATTAATTCCGACGATATCGCAGCCCGCTTCCGCCAGGCCTAGCGCCATCCCCTGCCCCAGCCCGGTGTCACAGCCGGAAACCACAGCCACTTTCCCCTGCAGAGAGAATGCATCCAGAATCATGTTTATTCCTTACTCTTTCAGAGCCTGTCACTCACAGGCAAGTTTATGCTTCACTGCCCGCGACTAGCGCAAATCGCTGACCGCAACATGGTCCATATCATCGAAGACCTGATTTTCGCCCACCATTCCCCAGATAAAGGTGTAGGCTTTCGTCCCTACGCCGGAGTGAATAGACCAGCTCGGTGAAATCACCGCCTGCTCGTTGTGCATCACGATATGGCGCGTTTCCTGCGGCTGTCCCATCATGTGGAACACGCAGGCGTCTTCCTCCATGTTGAAGTAGAAGTAGACCTCCATTCGGCGCTCGTGGGTATGGCACGGCATGGTGTTCCACAGGTTGCCTGGCGCAAGCTCGGTCAATCCCATGCTGAGCTGGCAGGTCTCCAGCACGTCCGGCACGAAGTATTTATAGATGGTGCGGCGGTTGCTGGTGAGGTTGTCGCCCAGCGTCACGGGTGCGACGTCTGCCGGGGTCACTTTTTTGGTTGGACAGGTGGTGTGAGCCGGCGCGCAGTTGTAGTAAAACTTCGCAGGCTTGCTGGCGTCGATGCTGGCAAAGACCACGTCTTTCGCCCCTTTACCCACGTACAGTGCCTCGCGATGGCCAATCTCATAACAGTGTCCGTCTACGGTGATGGTGCCCGGCCCGCCGATGTTGATCACCCCCAGCTCGCGACGCTCGAGGAAATAGCTCACGCCCAGCTGTTTACCGACCTCGCCGCCCACGGAGACGGTTTTCGTGACGGGCATAATGCCGCCCACAATAATACGGTCGATATGGCTGTAAACCATGGTGTACCTGTCGGCCTCGAATATCTGCTCGACTAAAAATGCCTTGCGCAGCCCCTGAGTATCCAGCGTTTTGGCGTGCGCGCTGTGGATGCTTTCTCTGACGTCCACGGTAACCTCCAGATGTGGTCATGCCCGAAGGCGGAAATAAACGAAACAGCGTTCCGTTTTTCATATTGAACACATACTATCGGCATAAAGCGGGCTTTTCAATTATATTTAAAACAACGTTTCATTTTTATTTTTGTTTATGACGAAAATGATGTTCGGATCACAATTAAACCGTAGGGAGAAAAAGGGCGCGAAAAAAAACCTCCCGGAGGAGGTCATTTTCAATTAGGAGAAGTTAGCGTTCGATGGCCAGCGCCACCCCTTGCCCGCCGCCTATACAGAGCGTGGCAATCCCTTTGCGGGCATTGCGCTTTTTCATTTCGTGGACCAGCGAAACCAGGATCCGGCAGCCGGACGCCCCGATCGGGTGCCCCAGCGCGATCGCCCCACCGTTAACGTTGACCCGCAGCGGATCCCACTCCAGCATTTTTCCGACGGAGATCGCCTGCGCGGCATAGGCTTCGTTCACTTCGATCAGATCCACATCCGAAAGCTGCCACCCGGCACGCTCCAGACAGCGGCGGGTCGCGTAGACCGGTGCGATCCCCATTAACGCAGGATCAACCCCCACGCTGGCGAACGCCTTAATGCGGGCCAGCACGGGAAGATCGAGTTCGAGGGCTTTGCTTTCGCTCATCATCATGACGGCGGCAGCGCCGTCGTTAATGGAAGAGGCATTTCCCGCCGTCACCGATCCCTGCATTTCAAACGCAGGATTCAGCCTCGCCAGCCCTTCAGCACTGGCGTCGGTGCGCGGCTGTTCATCGGTATCCACGACAATAAACTCACCGCTCTGACGCTGCGTGCTGACAGGGACAATTTCGTCGCGAAAACGACCGGAATCAATCGCCGCACGCGCTTTTTGCTGCGAGCTCAGCGCGTAGGCATCCTGCACCTCACGGCTGATGCCGTACTCGCGCGCCAGGTTTTCCGCCGTCACGCCCATATGATAGTCATTGAACGCATCCCACAACCCGTCATGCACCAGGCTGTCGAGCAGTTGACTGTTGCCCAGCTGTGCGCCGGTACGGCTGTCGGTCAACACGTGCGGCGCGCGGCTCATATTCTCCTGCCCGCCCGCAATGATCACGTCCGCTTCACCACACTGAATGGCCTGCGTCGCGAGATGCAGCGCTTTTAATCCAGAGCCACAGACGTCGTTAATGGTGATGGCGGAGACGGTATTGGGCAGCCCGCCCTTCAGCGCCGCCTGACGCGCAGGGTTTTGCCCGGCACCGGCCGTGAGGACCTGTCCCAGGATCACCTCATCAACTTCATGTGCTGCGATCCCGCTACGTTCCACCAGCGCTTTCACCACCACGCTCCCCAGGTCAACCGCCGAGTGACGCGCAAGCGCTCCCTGAAAACAGCCGATAGCTGTACGCAACGCACCCACTATTACGACATCTTTCATCACGACCTCTGTGTTAAATGACATGACGATAGTAGAGGATTGTTACTGGCAATTATCTTAATTGTTTAAAAATAGTGAGTTTAATCACAAGGATCAGCGCGCATCCTGCAGATACTGCCGCAGCCAGCTTCCGGCAACGCCGGGAGGGGATCGCTTATTCCACAGCAGATCGATGCCGATCGCCCGCGGCCAGCCGGGAACATTGAGCTGTACCAGGGATTTCGCGGCGGCAAACTCATCCACCAGCGCGCACGGCAAGACGCACCAGCCAAATCCCTGAACCGCCATACTCAAGAGTAACAGGTAATTCGGTGCTGACCAGACGGGCCCGCGCGCGATCTCAGCCTCGCGCTCCAGATAGGTGCTCAGCCGCAGCTCTCGCCAGCCGTGCAGCTCGTCACGCTGAACGTCATGTTGTCCGGCCAGCGGATGCGTGGTCGCGACATAGATCGCCATGCGGGTCTGCATCGGCAGCCGGATAGCGCCGATATCCGTAGGATAACCGTCTCGCGCTTCCGTCAGGCCAATCTGCGCGCGCTCCTTTTGCAGCAGATCGATCACGTCCTCCTCCTCGCCAATCAGACATTCGAATTCCGTATGGGGAAAGCGCGCGTCAAACTGTTTCATCATCTCTTCCAGCACGTCCGGGTTAAGGGTATCGGAAAGGACAAACGTCAGACGCGCCTCCGTTTGCGCCGTTAACGACACCGCCAGCTCGTCCAGCCGCGTGCTGGCGGCCAGGATGGCCTGCACGTAGCCCAGCACCTGTTCCCCCTGGGCCGTTAACACCGGCTGGCGCGCCGAGCGGTCAAACAGCTCGAAACCGAGATCGGCTTCAAGATTGGCAATGGACGTGCTGATCGTCGACTGGCTTTTACGCAGCCGGCGGGCGGCCGCAGAAAAAGAGCCCTCCGCAACGGTCTCGACAAATGCGTTAAGGGCTTCGGGTGAATAGCGCATAACCTATCTACTTTAACGATGGATACTATCTTTAATATATCAGCTTTTGCGATGAAAATAGGCCACATCAACGCCTATACCGGCGAATTAATGAGGTCTGTGATTATGCAACATCAGGATGCACTCCAACGTAAACTGCCGGAGCGGATCTTTCATGCTGTCTGTTTTGAAGGGATTGCGACGGCGATCCTCGCCCCTACGGCGGCGTGGCTCATGCAGCGTTCCGTGGTGGAGATGGGTGGGTTGACCATTATTCTGGCCACCACCGCCATGCTGTGGAACATTATTTATAACTTCGGCTTCGACCGTTTCTGGCCGGTTCAGCGCGTCAAACGTACGGCAAAAGTGCGTGCGCTGCATGCGCTGGGGTTTGAATGCGGGTTTATTGTGATTGGCGTGTCGATTGTCGCCGCCGTGCTGGGCGTCACCCTGCTTCAGGCATTCACGCTGGAAATAGGTTTCTTCCTGTTCTTCCTGCCGTACACCATGTTCTACAACTGGGCATACGATTGCCTTCGCGATAAATTTCTTAAGCGTCGCCAGCAACGGCGCGCCCTGGCAGGCTAAACCACCTCTGGCCGGACGCCCGTTCCGGCCAAACTCCTTCGAAGCAACTGCGCTCTCCGTGCATAACTATGGTAAATTGCACTCCATTCCGATGGTTTGATAGTTGATACGTTGCTCTAATGTCGAAAATTTGGTCAAAAGATGAGACTCTCTGGAGTTTCGCTCTCTACGGCACGGCCGTGGGCGCAGGAACGCTGTTTTTGCCCATTCAACTGGGCTCAGCAGGCGCTATCGTCCTGTTTATTACTGCCCTCGTGGCCTACCCCTTAACCTACTGGCCGCACCGGGCGCTGGCGCAATTTATCCTGTCGTCCAAAACAAAAGGCAACGAAGGGATCACCGGCGCCGTGTCGCACTACTACGGCAGGAAGATTGGCAATCTGATCACCACGCTCTATTTCATCGCCTTCTTTGTGGTGGTGCAGATTTATGCGGTGGCCATCACCAACTCACTCACGGAACAGCTGGCGAAACACCTGACGGTGGATACCGCCGTTCGCGTGCTGGTCAGCCTGGGGGTGGTGCTGGTCCTGAATCTGATCTTCCTGATGGGACGGCATATCACGATAAAAGTGATGGGCTTCCTGGTGTTTCCGCTGATTGCCTACTTCCTTTTTGTCTCGCTCTATCTGATCGGCAGCTGGCAACCTTCGCTGCTGACCAGCCAGATGGCCGTCGATCGCCATACGCTGCACCAGGTCTGGATTTCGATTCCGGTGATGGTGTTTGCGTTCAGCCATACCCCGATTATCTCCACATTTGCCGTTGATCGTCGCGAGAAATTTGCCGACGGCGCAATGGATAAATGCAAGAAAATCATGAAGGTGGCGTACCTGATTATCTGCCTGAGCGTGCTGTTCTTTGTCTTCAGCTGCCTGCTCTCTATTCCACCGTCGTACATTGTGACCGCCAAAGAGCAAGGGGTGACGATCCTGTCCGCGCTGTCGATGATGCCTTCTTCACCGGCGTGGTTGGGGATTTCCGGGATTATCGTGGCGATTATTGCGATGTCGAAATCGTTCCTCGGCACCTATTTTGGGGTGATTGAAGGGGCAACGGAAATCGTGAAGTCGTCGCTCAATCAGGTGGGCGTGAAAAAGAGCCGCGCCTTTAACCGCGCGATATCCATTATGGGGGTGTCGTTAATCACCTTTGCCGTCTGCTGCATTAACCCGAACGCCATTTCGATGATTTACGCCATCAGCGGCCCGCTTATCGCCATGATCCTGTTTATCATGCCGACGCTGTCGACGTATCTGATCCCCTCCCTGAAACAGTACCGTTCCATTGGCAACCTGCTGACGCTGATCGTCGGGGTGCTGTGCGTGTCGGTGATGTTTGTCGGCTAATCTCCTTTGATGCCCGGCGCTCTGCCGGGCATGTCATTCAGTCTCGTCCCGTGACGTCCAGCGGAAAAGGTCTGTCCTGCACCACCGTTTTCATCACCAGCGTAGAGCGAAGATGCTGCACGCCAGGCATGGCGGAAAGCTTCTCGTCATAGAGCTTCTGGAAAGCGGAGAGGTCGCGGGTCACGACGTGCATCAGATAATCGGGATCGCCAAACAGACGCTGCGCCAGCACGATCTGCGGAATTTCCTCCACCGCCGCTTCAAACGCGCTAACCGCCTTTCGGTCCCCCTCTTTCAGCGTCGCAAAGACGATCGCCAGGAAGTTAAACCCCATTTTAGCCGGATCCAGGCTGGCACGATATCCCGTTATGGCCCCGCTTTGCTCCAGCGCCCGCACGCGACGATGGCACGGCGAGAGGCTCAGATTCACTCTTTCAGCCAGCTCGGTAAGGGATAAGCGGCCATCTGACTGTAGCTCAGCAAGAATTTTTCGATCGATGCTATCCATGTGGAAGATTTTCTCAATTTCACCGTGTTATGAGCATAACATTGAAAGCCTATTTCGCAGGGTTAACGATATTCTTTTTCGCAACGTTTGACGCACTGCGGGAGTTTTCAGGACGATGGAAATGAGTATTGTGGCCGGCTTTTGGGTGGTTTCTTTTCTGCTTATCATGACCCCGGGGGCCGACTGGGCCTACGCAATTAGCGCCGGGATCGACGGCCGCCGCGTGGTACCGGCGGTTATGGGGCTGATGTCCGGGCATCTGCTAGCCACGTTGATTGTGGTGGCAGGCGTGGGGGTACTGATTGCCCAACATCCGCTGGCGTTAGCCGGGCTGACCGTGGCGGGAGCGCTGTATCTCCTGTGGCTTGGCATAACGTTGCTGCGTCACCCGGCCGCACCGGAAAAGACCACCCAACACGCGGGAAACTGGACGCAGTGGGCGGTGAAAGGGCTCTGCATTAGCGGCCTAAACCCGAAGGTTTTTTTGCTGTTCCTGGCCCTGCTTCCGCAGTTTACAGACCCGACCGGAAGCTGGTCGATAGCGATGCAGATGTCTGCGCTTGGGATGATGCACCTTATCACCTGTACGCTGGTCTATCTGCTGGTGGGGTATGGTTCGAAAGCGGTGCTGGCGACCCGACCACAGGCGGCGCGTCTGGTGAGCAGGGCATCGGGAGGGTTGATGGTGCTGATAGCGCTGGTATTGCTGTATGAGCAGGTGAGATAAAAAAACACCGGCCATCGCCGGTGTTATTTACGCGCGAATATCGTCATATTCCCGCGTTTTATCAAACTCATGCTTCGCGAACGGGCACAGCGGAATAATTTTGCGGTTCTCACCGCGCATCTTCTCCACCACTTTTGCCACCAACTGTTTACCGACCCCCTGCCCTTTCAGGCTCTCATCCACATCGGTATGCTCAATGATGCTCAGGTGCTCGCCGGTCGGCACGAAGACAATCTCCGCGACCTGATTACCGTTCGCATCATTCACGTAAAACTTGTTATGGCCTTCCAGAATATCCATGGTTCCTCGCTTATTTTTGGCGATACTTCAGCGCACCGCTCGGGCAGGTATCAATCACGCGGACAACCGTTTCAACGTCCACTTCATCGGGAATAATCCACGGTTTACGTTTCAGATTAAACAGCTTTGCGCTCCCACGCACGCAGTTACCGGAGTGTTTGCAGATCCCGGTATTGAAGTAAACGTCAATTTTCTCGCCGGTATAGGCCCGGTAACCCGCATCCAGTAGTTCTTTATCCATGACATTGCCTCTGTAATTATTATCGTGCTGAATGAAGCATAGCCTTACGGGATCCTGATGGCTATATACCCGTCATACTTCAAGCTGCAGGTGCGTTGGCTGCACTCACTCACCCCAGTCACGTACTTATGTACGCTCCCGGGGATTCGTTCCCTTGCCGCGTTACTCGGCCTGTGGCCTCGCCCCTTCGGGGCCAGCGCAAGCGCTGTTCAAAACGGCAAGCCGTTTTGTCCTGCAACTCGAATTATTTAGGGTATAACGCCGAAAACGAAAAGCCAGGTCACAACTCTTTTCTCGCCAGATTGCGTCCACTACTGGCGCATGTCAGGCTCGGCAAATGTCACTTTTACATAACTTCCGCAGGTTGAATGAAACGCAGACTCTCTTTTCAGGTAAAGCTGTTTTTAGCGCTGGTGTGCTTCTCCTGCCTGCTGTTAGTTCTGCTGGGAACAATCCTGTTTCATTTTATTGACCGACAGCTCCATCACGATCTCGGCCAGCGCGCCCGAGTTCAGGCCAGCCAGATCGCGCTGATGCCGGGTCTGGCGGCAATGGTTGCGGCCAGAGATATCCCCGGCATCGCCCGGTTAATTCAGCCGCTGCGCGCCGAAAGCGATGCCAGCTACATTGTGATTGGCGATACCGAGGAACAGCACCTCTATCATTCGGAATCCCCGGAGCGCATTAATTTACCGATGATCGGCGGGGACAATGCGGAGGTGTTAAAGGGTAAAACCATTATTTCCGTGCGTCAGGGTGGGATTGGCGTGTCGCTACGCAGCAAAGCCCCCATCTTCAATGCGCAGCATCAGGTGATTGGCATTGTCTCGGTCGGCTATCTGACATCCTATATTGCCAACATAAATGCCCGCATTCTCTGGCAGTCCGGGCTGTACGGCGCGGGTCTTCTTCTGCTGCTGTTTATGTTCTCCTGGCTGTTTACCCGCAATCTCAAAAAACAGATGTTCCGACTGGAGCCGAAAGATATCGCTCAGCTGGTTTTGCAGCAGCGCGCGCTATTAGAAGCCATGTATGAGGGGGTATTTGCCGTCAATGAAGAGAAGCAGCTGATTTTAATTAACCGCGCCGCACGAGAAATGCTGGATATCCGGCAAAGTGAGAAAGAACTTATCGGCAAACCGCTGGAAGACGTTCTGCAGACGTCACCGGGCTTTTTATCTCAGCGCTACGCCTCGGTGAGCAGCGGCCGCCACGACCAGATTGCTGTTCTTAACCAGCGCGAGGTGATCGTCAACCGCGTGGCGATTGAGGTTGAACCCGGCGTTGAAAGCGGCTGGGTCTACAGCTTTCGCGACAAAAATGACATCAACACCCTCAGCAGCCAGCTCAGCCAGATCAAGCGCTATGCGGATAACCTGCGCATTATGCGCCACGAGCAGCTGAACTGGACCGCCACGCTGGTGGGATTACTGCAGATGAAACACTATGACGAGGCGATCCGTTACATCCAGATACAGTCCGAAGGCGCGCAGCGCGTGCTGGATTTTGTCTCCGCCCGCTTTTCCTCTCCCGCGCTGTGTGGTCTGCTGTTAGGAAAATACGTCAGCGCGCGCGAGAAAGGGATCGAGCTGCTGTTTGACCCCGCCTGCCAGCTCACCCGTATGCCCGCCACGCTCAACGAAACGGAGCTGATGTCGGTTATTGGTAATCTGCTGGATAACGCGGTGGACGCAACCCTTAAAGCACCGGTCCTCGCGCCGGTAGAACTCTATATTTCTGACCGTAACCAGGAGCTGCTGATCGAGGTGGCCGACCGGGGTTGCGGGGTGGAGGATGCGATGAAGCCGCATATTTTCCGCCAGGGATTCAGCAGCAAACCGGAGCGTGAAAACGACATTGTGGGCACCGAGCACGGTATTGGCCTGTTCCTGGTGGCAGGATATATCGACAAGGCCGGCGGCAGTATTGAGATTGCCGACAACACGCCACAAGGGACTATTTTTTCTGTGTTTATTCCGAATGGGCCAAAAGCATGACCCGAGCACTTGATGTTGTGATCGTTGAAGATGAGCCGCACCTGGCGGAGCTGCATCGCGAGTATATCGAGCAGAATTTTCATTTGCGCGTGGTGGGCATCGCCGCGTCGATTGAGCAGGCATGCAGCCTGATTCGTCAGCATCAGCCGCGGCTTATCCTGCTGGACAACTATCTTCCGGACGGTAAAGGCGTGGAGCTCATCGATAACCCGCTGCTGAAAAGCTACGAATGCTCGGTGATCTTCATCACCGCCGCCAGCGATATGCAAACCTGCAGCCACGCCATGCGCAGCGGCGCGTTTGACTACCTCATCAAGCCCGTCTTTTTCCAGCGCCTGCACGCCTCGCTGGAGCGGTTTATGCGCTTCATCCACACCGTGCAGCAGGTGAAGGTGGTCGACCAGCATGCGCTGGATCGCCTGTTTAATCTGCCTGCCGCGGAATCCTCAGCTACGCCGTCCACGAAGGGTATTGAGCCCCAGACGCTGGAACGCATTAAACGCCTGTTCGCCGAACATCCCGACAATGCGATGTCGGTTGAGGAGGTGGTGGAAAACGTGGGGATCAGCAAAACCACGGGGCGTCGCTACCTTGAATACTGCGTGGAGAGCGGGTTAATCAGCGTCGAAATGCTGTATGGCAATATTGGTCATCCACGCCGGTTATACCGCAAAGCCCCCGATAAACCGTAATCCAGAACCGTTCGTAAGCTAACGTTCGCGGATTTTATGGTGTTAATTGCTGAAACGACGGCGACAATCACACTTCGGAATCATTACCCGCTTCCCCCTATTGTGGGTGGAGCCCGATACGCTATGTTGACAATTAGTTCCTCAAATGTAACTAAAAGGTTAACTATAATGTCGAACACGTTCCGAATTTCTCTGCTTACCGCTACTGTACTGTTCTCTGCTTCTGCACTCTCTGCCCTGCCGCAGGGCTATCCTGCTGAATATCAAAAAGTGGTTGATGCCGCCACGAAAGAGGGCAAGGTTGTCATCTATTCCACCACCGACATCAAAGCTGCCGGACCGCTGATCCAGGGCTTCGAAAAAACCTACCCGGGCATTAAAGTCGAATACAACGACATGAACAGCACCGAGCTGTACAACCGTTTCATCAGCGAACAGGCTTCCGGCGGCGTGAGCGGCGACGTGGTCTGGAGCTCCTCGATGGACACCGGCCTGAAGCTCGCCACCGACTACGCCATGGAGTACAAATCTCCGGAGCAAAGCCAGCTGCCGAAATGGGCGGTCTGGAAAGATAAGGCCTACGGCACCACCTATGAGCCGGTGGTCTTTATCTACAACAAGCGTCTGATCCCGGCTGGCGACGTGCCGGATTCTCACGCCGCACTGGCGAAGCTTATCGCCAGCCAGACGGACAAATTCAAGAACAAAGTCACCACCTACGACATCGAAAAATCGGGTCTGGGCTTTATGCTCTCGGTACAGGATCACAGCGCCGATCCAAACTACTTTAAGACCCTGGCCGACGTCGCCAAAGGTGGCCTGTCGGTGCAGTCGTCTACCGGCACCATGATGGAGCGCGTCTCCTCCGGTGAAAACCTGATTGGCTTCAATATCCTCGGTTCCTATGCGGAAGCACGTGCGAAGAACGATCCGTCGCTCGGCATCTCCTATCCAAAAGATTACACCCTGGTGCTGTCGCGCGTGTCGTTCATCAGCCAGCAGGCGCAAAACGGCAACGCTGCGAAACTGTGGCTGGACTACGTGCTGTCTGAACAAGGGCAAAACATTCTGGCCAATCAGGCGGACATCCCCTCCATTCGTAACGATATCGAAGGCAAGAATGATATCGACGGCCTGACAAAAATCCTCGGCAACGCGCTGAAGCCGATCCCGGTTGATGAAACCCTGCTGGAATACCTGCAGCCGAAAAAACGCCTCGAGTACATCAAAGAGTGGCGTACCGCCGCCGGTAAATAAGCATCTGAGCGCGGCGCTGGCCGCCGCGCTTCCTTATCGACTGAGTTCGTTTTTCTGGGCTGCAATACCAGGGATACCCCATGAATACATTACGCAGAAAGTGGCAAAGCCTGCCGCGAGGCATCGTCGTGCTGATAACCGCCCTGGTTATCTACACGCCGCTGTCGTTTATCGTGATACAGAGCTTCCTGTCCGCGCCGTTCTTTTCGCCGTCAAAAGAGTGGAGCTTTGAATCATTTGATTTTATTTTCACCGACCCTGATTTTTATAAGGCCCTGAAAAGCGGCTTTATTCTTGCTTTCGGGCTGGTCTTTATCTCTATTCCGCTGGGCGGCGTGCTGGCGTTTCTGATGGTGCGTACCGACCTGCCCGGCCGCCGGTTGATTGAGCCGCTGATCCTGGTGCCGATTTTCGTTTCACCGATGGTGCTGGGCTTCGGCTACGTGGTGGCCGCCGGTCCGGTGGGCTTTCTCTCCCAGTGGGCAGAGGCGCTGATTGGCTTTGTGCCGTGGAACATCTACGACATGTCGAGCATTGTGGTCATCGCCGGCCTGACGCACGTCCCGCACGCCTATCTGTATATCTCGTCTGCACTGCGCAGCGTGGGTTCCGATGTGGAAGAAGCCGCGCGCACCGCGGGCGCGTCGCCCTGGCAGGTGATGACCTCCGTCAGCCTGCCGATGGTGCGCCCGTCGATTCTGTACGCCACCGTGCTGCTGTTCTTCCTGGGGCTGGAGGTGTTCGGCCTGATGCTGGTCCTCGGCGACCCGGAAGGCAACATGGTGCTGGCGACCTATCTCTATAAGCTGACGAACAAGATGGGCACCCCATCCTATAACCTGATGGCGGCGGTTGCCGTGGTGCTGATCTGCATCACCATCCCGCTGGTGATGCTCCAGCGTCGACTGATGCGTACCGCCAACCGCTTCGTCACCATGAAGGGCAAGGCCTCGCAGGCCCGCGCGCTACCGCTGGGTAAATGGCGCTGGGTGGCTGGCGCGGTGATTGCCTTCTGGCTCACCGTCACCATCGGCGTTCCGCTGCTCGGGGTGGTATTGCGCGCGTTTATCTCCAACTGGGGCGTGGGCGTTTCGCTGTGGGACGAGCTTTCTCTGAACACCTTCCGCACCATCTGGGCGCAGCCCAACCTGCTGCGCGCCATCGTTAACTCCATGGCGATTGGCGTCATTGGCGGCGCGCTGGCCGTGGTGTGCTACCTGTTTGTCGGCATTGCCATGCACCGCAAGCCTGATAACACCACGCGTTTCCTGGACTACAGCGTGCTGGTGCCGCGCGCCGTGCCTGGCCTGCTGGCGGGTCTGGCCTTCCTGTGGGTGTTCCTGTTCCTGCCGATG
>NZ_QPFW01000193.1:0-26432 GCF_008122455.1 Enterobacter sp. C6 | reverse complement strand
CGCTCTGAACGTTTCCATGTGCGTGGTTATCCACCTGCACGCCGTTTGATTTCAGTGTCCCGCCGGTGTGCTCGATGTGCCCGCGCATGGTGCCGCCTTTCTGCACTTCGAGCGTGCCGGTGGTCAGCTTGTTGGTGCAAACCACCTCCGGCGTATAGAGTGTGATTCGGCTCGACGCTTTCACCAACACCATCGGCACGGTGGCCGTAATGGAGTCCGATGCGGTGACGCCTGCGGTTTTGATACCTGACACGGTGAGCGCGCCGTTTTCGGGCTCATACTCGATAACCGCCCCATCAGGAAATGACACGTGAAGCGCATCAGGGGAGGCAAGACGGAGCGGGATGGTCGTCAGAGAAAATGCCGGGCAGCACAAAGGCCGTATCGAGTTCGTCGCCGATCGCCAGCAAAAGCACCTGCTCGCCAACGGATGGAGCCCACCATACGCGCGAGCGACCGGCCCGGCAGGTTAGCCAGTTCAGCCAAGTGGTTTCCATGCCGCCGGTCTGGACACGACACAACCCCTCGTCGTGGTCGACGTCGGTCACAATGCCGGTGCGGATAAGGTTGCGGATCGCACGTGTAATTTGTTGAAGATGATTTTGTAGATTCATTTTCCTATTATTCTGATTTTTGTAGTAGAGTCATAACATGTTTACCTGTGCCGTGTTTCACACATCTCATACGCTTAAGGGAATGCAATGAATATACTTTTTGATTACGATAAGGAAAAAAATCGTTTTGAGCAGTATTCTGAGTCGCTTAAATCATTACTTAAAACATTGATAGAAAATGAAGGGGTATCAATTCACACTCTAGAGGTCAGAGTTAAGGATCGCCAAAGCTTGGAGCAAAAAATAGCCAGAAAAAGCAAGTACAAGAATATTTCTGAAATTACGGACATTGTCGGAGTGAGGGTAATAACCCATTACTCTAATGATGTTGATAAAATAGCAAAAATCATTGAGCGTGAATTTACGATCGATTGGGATAACTCTATTGACAAGCGTAAAACCATTGAACACGATAGGTTCGGCTACCTATCACTCCATTACATAATTTCTCACATAAAAAAAAGATATTCATTAGCAGAATATTCAAACCATAAAAAATTAAAAGCTGAAGTGCAGATAAGATCAATATTACAACATGCTTGGGCTGAGATTGAACATGATATCGGTTACAAATCTAACATAGGACTACCTGCAGATTTAAGACGTAAATTCTCCAGATTAGCCGGATTATTAGAAATTGCTGACAATGAGTTCATTCAAATTAAGAATGACATTGAACACTATCGTACGCATGTAAATACAGAAGTAACTGATTCAAGCAAAGACTTACAAATTGATGTTTTCACCCTTAGAGAGTTCCTTAATACAAACCTACACTTCAAAAAAGCGGTAGATGAAGTCACGCAAAACAAAAATATCACCATAGATATGAACACAACATCGACCGAATCTTTTGAATGGATTATTAAAAGCCTTCAATTACTTAACGTCACCACTATCCAAAAACTTAATGAGTTTGTTAAAGAAAACTCTCATTTAATTAACTTAAGAGTCAAGCATATCTTCACAAGCACATCAGACAATACCTTCTGGAAAAATCTTGAAAATCAGTATATCCTAGGCTATCTTTGTCAGGCAAAGATAGCCCAGTTAGATCAAAGAAAAAAAGAAGAGTACTTTAAAATATTTAAACCCGAACCAAGCCCAAGCGAAATAGAAGACTATTTTAACGAGATTTCAAAGTGCTTTGACAAATAAAAAACCGCCCATCAAATAATGTTTTGATGGGCATATAAGAATCATCACAACCCGTTCTATCAAATTTCTTTCACTTTCAGTTATACCTAACAATTTTCGCTCTACATATTGTACTTTCTGATTGTGAGCGTTTGGCCGGTCTTTTAGACCGTACTGGTGAATCTGCGCAATACGCTGTACTTTGCCGGTAAATTCCACCACGGCGCTGTTTTCGCGACCACTGGCTTTCAAGTACCGGCTCGTGCGGAGTTTCTGGAACATCGCCCGTTTAATCCGCCCGTTTTTTGACCTGAGCGGCTGACGCTTTCGCGCCTGATAAGGTGAGCCGTCCGGGGCTGTTTGATGCGTTGCTGTTGCGACTTGCGCAGCTTCTTTGCTATCTCTCCGGCCAGTGCTATCCCCGCCTCGCCTGCACGCTTAAGGAGTCGTTTTTAATGCATGTGCATGAGTAGTCCTGAACCGCATCAGCACTAGCGCTAGTTCATAAAATCTGAAATAAAAAACGAATGAGAATTGATGCAACTTGGTAATGCTTAACTACTATGAGGGAAGATCTGGAGAGAAAATTCCAGACCCTCCGTCATTCTAATCAATTAAGAAGAGCTTTAACCTTGCTCACTAAATCATCACAATAGCTTTCATTTTGTCGTGTCCAAAGACTTAAAAACGCGCCGCGAATGATAATTTCAGATACAAAACCTAACCCCATGCCAATTTGATTAAAAATAAGATGAGGATCTCTATTCGTTCTGGAAACAGATTCGACTACCGCCCTCACTTTTTCTTGTGATTCAGGTGGCAATTGGCAAGATACCGTTAATATTGCCAATATAGGCTCTATATTATCTAATATATTGTCAAATACACTACGCTCTGG
This sequence comes from Enterobacter sp. C6, assembly GCF_008122455.1. Lineage (NCBI taxonomy): Bacteria > Pseudomonadati > Pseudomonadota > Gammaproteobacteria > Enterobacterales > Enterobacteriaceae > Enterobacter > Enterobacter sp. C6. The sequence goes on along the minus strand of NZ_QPFW01000193.1, from coordinate 23,783 downwards.
CTGAGTCCCAGGCAATCTAAGAACACCATCCTCATCACTATTTTTCTGAGAGGAATCACCATCAATAATGCAAAGTGATTTAAATTTAATTGACGGATTAGCAGTATGAGACTTGTGGATTGACACTGCATTACCATCACCAGCAACAGCATGAACTTCTAGCTGATCATAATCGCCTTTTAATCTTTCCCGCAGAATTGCATCAACCCAACATTTAGCAAACTCATCTTCAACAAATATTGCCAATTTTTTGTCAACCCTGCCGGATATAGCTCTTAATGACTCAACTGTTAACCTTCCTTTTCTGAGGCGCCCGTCGATGCATGCCCATATTGCCTCTTGCGGTAATGGCATCAGGGCATAGTCACTATGCGTGGTAAATACTGCTTGAATCGATTTACGTTTTGCGACATCAATCAAATACTCGACCATTCGTCTTGTTGCTACCGGATGCAGTCCATTTTCAATTTCTTCTATTAGAACCAGACTGTTATCAGATGCATTCTCAATCTCTGACACCATTCGTATAATTGATGATTCACCTGCTCCGAAATGGAATTCTGAATAACGGCTACCATTATTGTTGCCTACAAAAAACTTCTCATCATGACCGATATCAGTAACATTAAACGCAGAAACATCCTTTCCTAAGATATGTTCAATCTGCTTAGCGACTCCTGCACTCAGGGTGGATAAACTCCCTGTATGTTGATAAGAGGAACGAGTTAATTTTTTATATTTTGTTTTTTCACCAGCAGGGACTGTACGTTCGATACCAAAGAAATACACATCCCTTGATACAACTTCATCCCTCGCCCATTTGGCGCTTCTAAAACTACTGGTTCTACGGACTGTTTGTCTTGGATTTACACCTTTGTCTATAATTTCGTACTCAACCTTCCATCCAGCCATGCTTTCATCCCCAATTGCACTTTTGGGGAAGAAAACACTTGGTTTAATTTCTTTATAAGCACAACCGGCAACACCGAGGACGGAGGATTTACCACTTCCATTAGGGCCGACTAAAGCTGTAACCGGAAATTCAAAAGAAATATCTTCCCCAGAAAACCCGCGAATCCTTCCAATTTTAGCTTTTAATAAATACTTCCCATAATTGTTCTGCCTAACCTTTTCTAGCAACTCATTCACTGTTGAAGCTCTGATTTCACTCAAACTTTCTGACATTTACAATCTCCATGTTGCAATGCAATCAATTGGCCAAAAAAGCAGAATTATCTGATAGTACTAGTCAATTGAAGCAAGATCACATCCCCAAATTTCATGATTGTGATATCTGAAAACTTTGCTCCCAAAACATACTGTCGCCCCGCGTGCAAGCACCTCTACTTCCCATCGTTGTGGGGTGATTCCTTCCTGAGCTAAATCGAAACGAATTTTTGTGACGCGATCCCTTTCGAGTTTTGTCATCTTGGCTGATGGCACTTGCTCGCTCGTTTTGAGCGGTGCGTTGCTTCTTTGCTGACGATGTTTGCGCGGCGTACAAGCTTTCAACGCACCGTTAAGCACCTTCACGACGTCTGGCTCATTCCAGCCGAGAATCCTGCCCTCAATCAGATTTAACACCGCAGCGGCTTGCTCAGACAGTGCATGGGTCATAACTGGATCGCTATCGGCGGTGAGCTTTCCACAGTTATTGACAGGACTCCGAGGCGCGGCAATGCCGCTTTTTAAAGTCAAAGGCTCAACAGCCAAAAGCTTTGGAACAATGCGCCATTCGGCTGTCCGGGTAACACGTACCAGCTCAGAGCCCAAGTGCGGGGACGTAGATACCCACACTCTCTATATCCTTTTCGTAGGCGTTGACCTCGTCAGTCACGTTACGAGCCACACGGACGGTCTGGCTATCGCGTGGAACATTCGCCCCACCCTGCGCTACGATATACAGGTCAAATTCACCTTCATCAGCTGCAGCTCTGGCCGCCTCGACACGCTCATCGAATTCATTAGCAATGCTTACAGGCGGTGATGAAGATTTTGAATCATCCTCAGTTCAAAAAAAGGCGATGGCTTTTGAAAAGTATACTCAATATAACCATCACTCAAAGGAATGGCTTTCAAAACCAACGGACAAACGCCAATTGTCGGAACTGAAAGAGTTATGGTGGAAGCTGAAAGGTAAACAAGAGGAGCACGGTCAATCGTATCTCAGGAAAATTGAGCGTTTCGAAACGATGACCGGAAATCCGTGCGCTTTCCAGATCACCAAGAGCCTGATAACGCAATATTGTGCTCAACGCCGGGGTAAAGGTATTAAGCCAACTACCATCAACCGCGAACTGATCACGATAGGTGGGATGTTCACAACCCTGATTGAGTCATAACTGTATAACGGTGAGCATCCATTCAGGGGATTCAAAATACTGAAAGAGCAGACAGCCGAAACGGGCTATCTCACTCTTGAGGAAATTGACGCCTTACTGGCAGCGCTATCAGGAGATAATCGTAAAATTGCCGTCTTATGTCTGAGTACCGGGGCAAGATGGGGTGAGGCTGCAAGGCTGAAAGCGGAGAACGTGATTCATAACCGGGTGTCTTTCGTTAAGACGAAAACCAACACACCGCGCACGGTCCCGATCTCTGATGACGTTGCGGCTTACGTAGTCGGCAAAACACGAGGTTTTCTGTTTCCTGAGGCCAGTTATGCTGACTTCAGGCGAACCCTCAAAGAGGTTAAGCCCGATTTACCGGCCGGACAAGCAACACATGCGCTACGACACTCTTTCGCGACGCACTTTATGATTAACGGGGGCAACATCATCACACTGCAAAGGATCTTAGGTCATACGAAAATTGCGCAGACAATGGTCTATGCGCACTTCGCTCCTCAGTACCTGCAGGATGCGATTTCGCTTAACCCGTTGAAGGGTGCTAATGGTGGTCAGAGTGTCCACAATGTGTCCACACCCTAGCCGCTTTTTATGGCTTTTGACTGCTAGTAGTAAAACGTGAAGCCTTGTCTGGCGCGGCTTTCAAGTTACGCCAGACATTAAAAAGGCTCCCGCAGGAGCCTTTCATTCATCAATGCAGCGACGCCAACCTCGCCGCAAACCCGACGAACAGCAGCCCTATCAGCCCGTTCCCCAGCTTTGCCAGTTTCTTTTTCGTTTTGAGATAACGCGTGACAAACGCACCGGAGAAGATCAGGAAGCTCATGTACATGAAGCTTATCAACTCAAGCGTCGTCGCGAGGATAAGGAAAGAGGTGCCGGTGCTCTGTGCGTTCACGTCAATGAACTGAACGAAGAACGATACGTAGAAAAGAATCGCTTTGGGATTCGTCAGGCTCAATACCAGCGAACGTTTCATGATCATACTGGCAGGTTCGGGGCCGCTCTCATGCGCGTTTTTCTGACGGTTCACCACCGACCAGAGCATTTTGCCCCCCAGCCACAGCAGATAGAAGGCGCCCAGATAGCGCACGATGTTAAACAGCACCGGCGTGGTCTGGATTAATGCTGCGACACCCGCCCAGGCCAGAAACATCAGAACCGCATCGCCGATAAATACGCCCGACGCGGCAAGATACCCTTTTTTAACGCCGTGACCAATCCCGGTTTTCAGCACAAACAGGGTATTCGGCCCTGGTACCAGCACGATAAAAAACGCGCCAACAACATACGTCCAGAAATTCAGTACGCCAAACTCCGCAAACACTTCTTCTCCCTCCTTTTGCTCAACACAATAGGAATAGCGCTGCAACCACGCTACTCCCAAAAATCAGATCCTATAAAATCAGCGGGCACCATTACGGTGCCCTCATGGTACTCAGATATCCTGGACTGCGAACAGCAACGCGTTGCGATGCCGGGTCATTCCACATTTTCTGATGGCGTGAATACGCATATTGCGGCGGGATTGTGCTTCCAGCCAACGAGCCTTGCGACGACTCACCTGTCGCAACATGCGCCAGCGCCCTACTTCTGTTCTACTGCGCTTCATGTCTACAACTCTTTCTCTAACACTTTTTCTCTAAAAGAAAGGCCATTATAAACCCAACCCTGCGGCAAACCAGCGCTTTTACCTGGCGTTTTTATTTGCCAGATGAATCCTGATGCGTACACTCATAACAATACGCTTTCAAAAGGATTTTTTTACCTATGACAACCTTCTACACCGTGGTGAGTTGGCTGGTCATTTTGGGATACTGGCTGTTAATCGCAGGTGTGACATTACGCATCCTGATGAAGCGCAGAGCCGTTCCCTCTGCCATGGCCTGGCTTCTGATAATCTACATCCTCCCGCTGGTGGGAATTATTGCCTATCTCTCTTTCGGTGAGCTTCATCTGGGTAAACGCCGCGCAGAGCGGGCCCGTGCCATGTGGCCCTCCACCGCAAAGTGGCTTAACGACCTTAAAGCCTGCAAACATATCTTTGCCGAGGAGAACAGCAGCGTCGCCTCGTCACTGTTTAAGCTGTGCGAACGCCGTCAGGGGATTGGTGGTGTTAAAGGCAATCAGCTCCAGCTGCTGACCTCGTCCGACGACGTCATGCAGGCATTAATCCGCGATATCCAGCTGGCGCGTCATAATATCGAGATGGTTTTTTATATCTGGCAGCCCGGCGGGATGGCTGACCAGGTCGCTGAATCGCTGATGGCCGCGGCGCGACGCGGCATTCACTGCCGTCTGATGCTTGACTCCGCAGGCAGCGTGGCATTTTTCCGTAGCCCCTGGGCGGGCATGATGCGTAATGCTGGGATCGAGGTGGTCGAGGCGCTGAAGGTCAATCTCCTGCGCGTGTTTCTGCGCCGGATGGATCTCCGCCAGCATCGTAAGATGATCATGATCGATAACTATATTGCCTACACCGGCAGCATGAACATGGTTGATCCGCGCTTCTTCAAGCAGGACTCGGGCGTAGGCCAGTGGGTGGATTTGATGGCGCGAATGGAGGGGCCGATTGCCACCTCGATGGGCATCGTTTACTCCTGCGACTGGGAGATAGAAACCGGCAAACGCATTCTGCCGCCACCGCCGGACGGCAATATTATGCCGTTTGAAGAGGCCAGCGGTCACACTATTCATACCATTGCTTCCGGGCCGGGCTTCCCGGAGGATTTGATTCATCAGGCGCTGCTGACGGCAACGTACTCGGCGCGTGAATACCTGATCATGACGACGCCCTACTTTGTTCCCAGCGATGACCTCCTTCACGCGATCTGTACCGCAGCGCAGCGCGGCGTCGATGTGAGCATTATATTGCCGCGCAAAAATGACTCCCTTCTGGTGGGCTGGGCCAGCCGGGCCTTCTTTAGCGAACTGCTGGCCGCAGGGGTGAAGATCTACCAGTTTGAAGGTGGATTGCTCCACACCAAAAGCGTGCTTGTCGACGGCGAGTTAAGCCTGGTGGGAACGGTCAATCTGGATATGCGCAGCCTGTGGCTCAACTTTGAAATCACGCTGGTTATTGATGATGCCGGCTTTGGTGGCGATCTCGCCGCGGTGCAGGATGATTATATCTCCCGCTCGCGGCTGCTGGATGCCAGACTGTGGGTAAAACGTCCGCTGTGGCAGAGAATTGCCGAACGACTGTTTTACTTCTTTAGTCCGTTGCTGTAAAACGTGCCCAACGATGTTTAACAGGTAGTCATCATGGAAATGGATCTGAACAATCGCCTGACCGAAGACGAAACGCTCGAGCAGGCCTATGACATTTTTCTCGAACTGGCGGTTGATAACCTCGATCCCGCAGACGTGATCCTCTTTAATCTGCAGTTCGAAGAGCGCGGCGGTGCCGAACTGTTCGACCCTTCAGAAGACTGGGCTGAACATGTGGATTTCGATCTGAATCCTGACTTCTTTGCCGAAGTTGTCATCGGGCTGGCCGATGAAGACGGTGGCGAAATTAACGATATTTTCGCCCGCGTCCTGCTCTGTCGAGAGAAAGACCACAAGCTGTGCCATATCCTCTGGCGCGAATAATAAAAAAGGCTGCGATTGCAGCCTTTTTTATTTACTCCGGCAACGCACTTCCGCAGCGGTGACAAAACCGCGCGTTAAGGTCATGGTCACCCTGGTGACATGCCGGACATTTGCGCTGCTGCTTGCGGCTCTGAAATGCGCTGCTCATGTGCGTGGTAATAAGCCCGGTCGGAATAGCAATGACCGAATAGCCAATCAAAATCAGCACTGAGGCCACAATGCGGCCCAGCGGCGTATGGGGCGTGATATCACCGTACCCCACGGTCGTCACGGTTACTATCGCCCAATAAACGGACGCATTGAGCGTCGTAAAGCCATATTTGGGCCCTTCTATTAAATACATCAGCGCGCCAAAAACAATCATGACGATGGCAATAAACGAGTAGAACAAAATAAGCTGATGCCGTGCGCTGACGATCGCACTCCAGAACACGCGTAATGACGGCATAAAACGCAGTAATTTCAGAATACGTAATACCCGAATCACGCGCATCGCCCGCCAGGCAAAAACATAGCTCAGGCTGATTTCCGGCCACAGCCACATGACGTAGAGAGGCAGAATAGTGGCTAAATCAATAAATCCCCAGAAGCTGAAAACATATCGGGCCGGGTTGGGCCACGCAATTACTCTGAGCAGATATTCAGCGGTAAAAACCAGGGTTATCGCCAGCTCAAGCCAGACAAAGATATGCCATTCGTCAAACGTCAGGTGGTATTGCGTCCCGGCACCCGATTCAATAAAAATGACCACCACGCTGAGGAGCGCAAATAACCCACAAAGACCTTCGAATCGCCGTCCGGATACCGTTTCAGGATCGAATAAAACATGATAAAGCCGCCGACGGGCTGACGTGAATAAACGCGACACAGTAACCTCGCAAAAAATAAGGGCTGACATCATGTCAGCCCTTGCGATTATAACGGGTCTACTTTCAGGCAGGAAACCGCATGTCGGAAACTGCCTTCGAGAACCGGTCGCGTTTTTGCACATTCCGGCCCGGCCATTGGGCAGCGCGTGCGGAAGACGCAGCCCGACGGCGGGTTAATGGGTGAGGGTAATTCCCCTTCCAGAAGCTGGATAGTCTTATTCTTTTCCAGATCGGGATCGGGGATCGGTACCGCGGACATCAGCGCTCTGGTGTATGGGTGCAATGGATTGTGGTACACCTCGTCATAGGTGCCCAGCTCCACGGCGTGCCCCAGATACATCACCAGCACGCGGTCAGAGATGTGTTTCACCACGGCCAGGTCATGCGCGATGAAGATCAGCGACAGCCCCATTTCGCGCTGCAGCTTCTGCAGTAGGTTAACCACCTGCGCCTGAATGGACACGTCCAGTGCGGAAACCGGCTCATCACAGATAATCAGCTTCGGTTCGAGGATCAGGGCGCGCGCAATACCAATACGCTGACACTGACCGCCTGAGAACTCGTGCGGATAGCGGTTGATGAGGTTAGGCAACAGCCCGACTTTCAGCATCATCGCCTTAACGCGATCGCGCACTTCCTGACGGGACATCTTCGGATGATAGGTCCGCAGCGGCTCGGCAATAATCTCACCGATGGTCATACGCGGGTTAAGTGACGCCAGCGGATCCTGGAAAATCATCTGGATATCGCTGCGCACCTCGCGCCACTCGTCGGGTTTCATGCCCAGCAGATCTTTACCCAGCCAGGCCACTTTACCGTCGGTGGCTTTCACCAGACCGATAATGGCGCGCGCAAAGGTCGATTTACCGCAGCCGGACTCGCCCACCACGCCCAGGGTTTCCCCTTCATACAGGCGCAGCGTGACGCCGTCCACCGCTTTCAGGGTCTTCGACGGCTGCCAGAACCACTGTTTGCCGTCTTTGATGTCGAAATGCACCTTAAGGTCAGCAATCTCGAGCAGCACATTGCGTTTTTCATCTAATGCGTTCATACCAGCTCCTCCTGCGGCTTAAAGCAGGCGCGCAGACGGCCTGGTGCAAACTCTTCCAGCGGCGGAGCGCTGTTGCAGATTTCCATCGCGTGCGGACAGCGCGGCTGGAACGGACAGCCTTTCGGCAGGCGCAGCAGGTTTGGCGGGTTGCCCGGAATGGTGAGCAGGGATTCCCCTTCCGCATCAAGACGTGGCACCGCGTTCAGCAGCCCAATGGAGTAAGGATGAGCAGGCTGATAGAACACGTCACGCGCTTTTCCGTATTCCATGGTACGACCGGCATACATCACCAGCACTTTGTCACAGATGCCCGCCACCACGCCCAGGTCGTGGGTGATCATAATAATCGCCGTGTTAAACTCACGCTTCAGCTCGTTCAGCAGGGTCATGATTTGTGCCTGAACGGTAACGTCCAGCGCGGTGGTCGGTTCGTCGGCAATCAGCAGTTTTGGCCGGCACAGCAGCGCCATCGCAATCATCACGCGCTGACGCATACCGCCAGAAAACTCGTGCGGGAACATGCGCATACGCTTGCGCGCCTCCGGCATTTTCACCGCATCCAGCATTTTGACCGACTCTTCAAAGGCTTCGGCTTTACCCAGGCCTTTGTGCAGCATCAGAACTTCCATCAGCTGCTCGCCGACGCGCATGTACGGGTTCAGCGAGGTCATCGGATCCTGGAAAATCATCGAGATCTGCTCGGCGCGCAGCTTGTTCAGCTCGTGCTCCGGCAGGTTGAGGATTTCGCGACCGTTGAATTTCGCGGAACCGCCAATCACACCGTTAGCGGCCAGCAGGCCCATTAGCGCAAAGGCGGTCTGGGATTTCCCGGATCCGGACTCACCCACGATGCCGAGCGTTTCGCCCGCTCGCAGGTTGAAGTTGAGATCGTTCACGGCGGTCACATCCCCGTCCGGGGTCTTAAAGGTGACGCGAAGATCTTTTACGTCCAGCAGAAGGTCGCTCCGCTGCTGCGCCTGTGGCGCGGTTGCCGTTTCAATAATTGTCATGACGGCGCTCCTTAACGGTCTTTCGGGTCGAGGGCATCACGCAGGCCATCGCCGATAAAGTTAAAACAAAACAGGGTAACGACCAGGAAACCCGCCGGGTATAACAGCAGCCACGGAGACACTTCCATTGAGTTTGCACCGTCACTCAGCAGCGCGCCCCAGCTGCTGAGCGGCTCTTGCGTACCCAGACCGAGGAAGCTCAGGAAAGATTCAAACAGGATCATGCTTGGCACCAGCAGTGAGGCATAGACCACCACCACGCCCAGCACGTTAGGAACGATATGGCGAACCACGATATTCCCGGTAGAGACACCGCCGACCTGCGCGGCTTCGATAAACTCTTTGCGTTTGAGGCTCAGGGTCTGGCCGCGGACAATACGCGCCATATCCAGCCAGGAAACCATCCCGATGGCCACGAAGATCAGCAAAATATTCTGACCGAAGAAGGTCACCAGCAGGATGACGAAGAACATAAACGGGAAGGAGTTCAGGATTTCCAGCAGACGCATCATTACCGAGTCTATTTTGCCGCCAAGGTAGCCGGACAGTGAGCCGTAGAGCGTACCCACGATCACCGCCACCAGCGCGGCAGCAATACCGACCATCAGTGAGATACGGCCACCGATAGCGACACGCACCAGCAGATCGCGTCCTGAGGAGTCCGTGCCAAAATAGTGGCCTGATTCCATATCCGGCGCGCTGGACATCATGCCCCAGTCGGTGTCGAAATAGGTAAATTGCGACAGCATCGGCGCCAGGGTCACAAACAGCGCGATGATTACCAGAACAACCAGACTGGCAACCGCCGCTCGGTTGTGCATAAAGCGACGGCACGCGTCCTGCCAGAGGCTACGACCTTCTACTTCCAGTTTTTCACTGAAGTTTTCCAGCGCCTCGCTGTTTTTCTTACTCAACATCATGGCGTGCTCCAGTTAGTAACGGATTTTCGGGTCGATGACGGCGTACAGCACATCGACGATAGCGTTAAAGAGAATGGTCAGCGCACCGACGAGAATGGTCAGGCTCAGTACCAGCGAATAATCGCGGTTGAGCGCACCGTTTACGAACAGCTGACCAATGCCCGGCAGACCATAGATTGTTTCGATAACCATAGAGCCGGTAATGATCCCGACAAATGCCGGTCCCATGTAGGAGAGCACGGGCAACAGCGCCGGTTTAAGCGCGTGGCGGAAGATAATGCGACGCATCGGCAGCCCTTTAGCGCGCGCGGTACGAATGAAGTTCGAGTGCAGCACTTCGATCATTGAACCACGGGTGATACGCGCGATACTGGCGATGTACGCCAGAGATAATGCCACCATTGGCAAAATCATGAACTTCAATGCCCCGCCGTTCCAGCCGCCGCCCGGCAGCCACTTCAACGTGATGGCGAATATCATCACCAGTAATGGCGCGACAACGAAGCTGGGTATCACTACCCCGGTCATTGCCACCCCCATTACGGCATAATCCCATTTGGTATTTTGTCTGAGCGCGGCGATAACGCCTGCGGTGACCCCGAAAACGATGGCCAGAATAAATGCCGCAGCACCCAACTTAGCCGAAACCGGGAAGCTGGACGCCACAAGGTCGTTAACGGAATAGTCTTTATATTTAAATGACGGTCCAAAATCACCGTGAGCCAGCTGCTTCAGATAATTGAAGTACTGGGTGGAGATGGGATCGTTTAAGTGGTATTTCGCTTCGATATTCGCCATGACTTCTGGCGGCAGCGTACGTTCACCGGTAAATGGACTTCCCGGCGCAAGGCGCATCATGAAGAAGGAAATCGTGATGAGAATAAATAGCGTTGGAATCGCTTCAAGACAGCGACGTAGGATAAATTTCAACATTGCCCGTACCTTCTGGCGTGTGCCTATATTATGTGACGTTGGTTAGACACCGTGGGGCGAGCACGCCCGCCCCACTCATTGCCATTAATGCTTGATAATATACAAGTTTTTAACGTAGATATTATCCATCGGGTCTTTACCGGTATACCCACCTACCCATGGTTTCACCAGACGGGCGTTAACGTAGTAGTAAACCGGAACGATCGCGGAATCTTTATCCAGCTGCTGCTCGGCCTTAGAGTACAGTTCCGTACGCTGTGCTTCGTCAGTGGTTTTCAGCGTGTCGCCAATCAGCTTGTCGAACGCCGGGCTCTTATAGTGCGCGGTGTTGTTCGAGCTGTCGCTCAGCATGGTATTCAGGAAGGAGGTCGGTTCGTTATAGTCCGCACACCAGCCAGCACGTGCCACATCAAAGGTGCCCTGATGACGGCTGTCGAGGAAGGTTTTCCACTCCTGGTTCTCCAGCTTCACGTTCGCGCCCAGGTTTTTCTTCCAGATCGAAGCGACGGCGATAGCCAGTTTTTTGTGCAGATCGGAGGTGTTGTACAACAGGCTGAAGGTCAGCGGCTTATCTGCGGTATAGCCCGCTTCGGCCAGCAGTTTCTTCGCTTCTGCGTTACGCTGTTCCTGCGTCTGTTTGAACCAGTCTGGCTCGGTCAGTTTTGCACCATCGGTGTATGGAGGGGTATAGCTGTATGCCGGCAGATCGCCCTGGTTTTTCACTTTGTTTACGATGATATCGCGATCCAGAGCCAGCTTCAGCGCGGTACGTACACGTACGTCGGTGAACGGTGCTTTCTGGTTATTGATTTCATAGTAGTAGGTGCACAGGTACGGATCGACGTGAACTTCTTTAGGGATCTCTTTCTTCAGTTTCTGGAACAATTCAATCGGCATGTTGTTATAGGTCATGTCGATTTCACCGCTGCGGTAGCGGTTAACGTCAGTCACTTCGGACGAAATTGGCAGGTAGGTCACCTGATTAATGACGGTTTTCGCGTTGTCCCAGTATTGCGGGTTACGCTCAAGCACCATACGCTCGTTGACCACCCAGTCTTTCAGCTTATAGGCACCGTTGGTCACGATATTGGCAGGCTGCGTCCATTTTTCACCAAATTTTTCCACGGCGGATTTTGGTACCGGGGAGACGGACGGGTGAACCAGCAGCTTATAGAAGTACGGAACAGGTTCGCTCAACGTCACTTCAAAGGTATTCGCATCGATCGCTTTTACGCCCAGGTCGGTAACAGGTTTTTTGCCCGCGATGATGTCATCAATATTGGCGATGTGGCCATATTGCAGGTAGCTCGCATACGGAGAGGCGGTTGTTGGGTTCGCCAGACGCTGCCAGCTATAAACGAAATCTTCGGCCGTGACCGGCGTACCGTCGGACCATTTCGCATCTTTACGCAGATGGAAGGTCCAGACTTTGAAATCTTTGTTTTCCCATTTTTCGGCTACACCCGGCGCCGGGTGGCCGTCTACGTCTGTCACCAGCAGGCCTTCGAACAGGTCGCGGTTAACGTTAGACTCAGGAACACCTTCAATTTTGTGCGGGTCAAGAGACTGAACTTCCGCACCGTTGTTACGCACCAGCGTCTGTTTCTCAGCCAGTTGAACACCTGCAGGAACGTCCGCAGCCATTGCAGCGTTGCCCGCGATTAGCGCAGTTAAAATCCCCGCCGCTACCAGATTTTTTTTTGTGATGATGGACATTGTGTTGGTACTCCACTCATTATAATGACTGGCCTTCGCCAGCTGTGTAATCCCCTGTTGGGGCCTGTACAGCGCAGGAGTTTTTTTTGCTGCTGTCAGGTTCTTCTTTTACTGCTTGCTATCACCGACTTTTTTATTACTGACCGCTCGTATGGCCGTCTTGCGTCGATTCTTTACAGGCCACCCTGTTTGAGACCTGCGTTGGATATCTGAGAAGAGAACCATATGAAAATAATTCTCATCTGCTTGTTTTATGCTGCAAAATATTAGGCCGGAAAGTATCAAATGGCGTAAACGTGCGCCAATACATTTTGCAAATTTGTTAAGCAATTCTCTTTTACGGTGAGTACCGCATCGTTGAGGGCAGCCCTGCCGGACATCGAACATCAATTAAAAAACATGATATTCAACAAGATAGAGAAATTTTTCTCTACAAGCGCGTCGCTGCGCTATCATCGAGTGATTTTGTACAAAAATTTAACAACTGGTTATTATTTAGCACATTCATCTAGGGGAATGTTGAAATTACTAATATCATTTCGGTTATCTCTCAGCAAGCCCCAGAGTATCATGTGAGTAAAATAACAGAGCGATCGAAGATTTTCTGCGCAGGCGGGTTTGAGTGGAATTAATAACTTGTTGAAATACAAGAAATGAACATTATTAGTAGAATTTATTATGATATGTGAGCATTTCAACTTTAGTTATAGGATTTACTGATAATGACGTAAAAAAACGGAGCCGTGGCTCCGTTCTTTCATATGCAATATCAGTGCAGCAAACCGGGGAAAATGCTTTTAATACCCGTAACGATAAATTCAATCCCTAACGCCATCAACAGCAGGCCCATGATACGCGTTATGACGTTAATGCCCGTCTGACCCAGCAAGCGCACCAGCCAGGGTGCCATGCGGAACACGCCCCAACAGCAGAGCGCGAAAATGGCAATCGCCACTGAAAAACCAATCAGGTGCATCAGGCTATGATAGCGCGTCCCCCAGACAATGGTTGAACTGATGGCACCAGGACCGGCCATCAGCGGTAAGGCCAACGGCACTACGCCAATGCTTTCGCGGATAGCGGTTTCTGACTTCTCTTGTTTATTCTGCTTATCCTCGCCCAGCTTACCGCTGATCATGGACATGGCGATGGTCACCACCAGGATCCCACCCGCAATGCGGAAAGAGTCGATCGAAATCCCGAAGAGCTGGAGAATGGCGTCACCCAGAAAAAGAGAGGTGAGCAATATGATCGCCACTGACAGGTTAGCGGTCAGGTTGGTCTTGTTCCTGGCCGCCGCTGTCTGGTAACTCGTCATACTAATGAAGACAGGAATGATCCCCACCGGGTTGACCAGGGCAAACAAACCAATAAAAAATTTAAAATACGTTGGAAAATCAAAGAGCGTTTGGATCACGTTTTGCTCCGCTTATACACATGCCCTGGACTGACAATTCGTCATGAGAAATCGCGCTGAAGATACCCTTTTTATTAGCATACTTCACTCGAAATCTGTGCCAAAACGTTATCATTTCAGGATGTTAAACATATGTATAATCAATGATAGCGCCGCTTCCAATACTTACGTAATTATTTAACACTGGAAAAATCAGCACGAAATAACCCTGCTGAAAGGTATCAGCTTGGGGGGAAATTGACACAGATCATGATTTCCGTACTCAGAAGTGAGTAATCTTGGTTACACCCCCAGGGAGGTCACCTGACAAAAGGGATGATGCCAAGGTAAGGCTCTTTTAGTAAATTAGTGTGCTGACGCAGAAAGTAACTCTTTGTTTTACTTTGTGTTACGCAAGTCGTATCGGCTCTGTCTATACTGTGTGACGTATCGAGCGCTGGTTTACTAAAAGAGTTTAAACATTATCAGGAGAGCATTATGGCTGTTACTAATATCGCTGAACTGAACGCCCTCGTCGAGCGCGTTAAAAAAGCCCAGCGTGAATATGCCAATTTCACCCAAGAACAGGTTGATAAAATCTTCCGCGCGGCCGCACTGGCTGCTGCAGATGCTCGAATCCCTCTCGCTAAAATGGCCGTTGCCGAATCCGGCATGGGTATCGTGGAAGATAAAGTGATTAAAAACCACTTCGCTTCCGAGTATATCTATAACGCCTATAAAGATGAGAAAACCTGTGGCGTGCTGTCCGAAGACGACACCTTCGGTACTATCACCATCGCTGAACCTATCGGCATCATCTGCGGTATTGTTCCGACCACTAACCCAACGTCTACCGCTATCTTCAAATCGCTGATTAGCCTGAAGACCCGTAACGCAATCATCTTCTCTCCACACCCACGTGCGAAAGACGCGACCAACAAAGCTGCGGATATTGTCCTGCAGGCGGCGATCGCTGCGGGTGCACCAAAAGATCTGATCGGCTGGATCGACCAACCTTCCGTTGAGCTCTCTAACGCCCTGATGCATCACCCGGACATTAACCTGATCCTGGCGACCGGTGGTCCTGGCATGGTTAAAGCGGCATACAGCTCCGGTAAACCAGCCATCGGTGTGGGCGCCGGTAACACCCCTGTTGTTATCGACGAAACCGCTGACATCAAACGTGCCGTTGCGTCTGTACTGATGTCTAAAACCTTCGATAACGGTGTGATCTGTGCATCTGAACAGTCTGTTGTTGTTGTTGACTCCGTGTACGACGCCGTTCGCGAACGTTTCGCCAGCCACGGCGGCTACCTGCTGCAGGGCAAAGAGTTGAAAGCAGTTCAGGACATCATCCTGAAAAATGGCGCGCTGAACGCCGCTATCGTGGGTCAGCCAGCGTACAAGATTGCTGAACTCGCAGGCTTTACCGTTCCGGCAACAACTAAAATCCTGATCGGTGAAGTAAAAGTTGTCGACGAAAGCGAGCCGTTTGCACATGAAAAACTGTCTCCAACGCTTGCAATGTACCGTGCGAAAGATTTCGAAGACGCGGTAGAAAAAGCCGAGAAACTGGTTGCCATGGGTGGTATCGGTCACACCTCTTGTCTGTACACTGACCAGGATAACCAGCCAGAGCGTGTTGCTCACTTCGGTCAGATGATGAAAACTGCCCGTATTCTGATTAACACCCCTGCTTCTCAGGGTGGTATCGGTGACCTGTACAACTTCAAACTCGCGCCTTCCCTGACTCTGGGTTGTGGTTCCTGGGGTGGTAACTCCATCTCTGAAAACGTTGGTCCAAAACACCTGATCAACAAGAAAACCGTTGCTAAGCGAGCTGAAAACATGTTGTGGCACAAACTTCCGAAATCTATCTACTTCCGCCGTGGCTCACTGCCAATCGCGCTGGATGAAGTGATTACTGATGGCCACAAACGTGCGCTCATCGTGACTGACCGTTTCCTGTTTAACAACGGCTACGCTGACCAGATCACCTCTGTGCTGAAAGCGGCTGGCGTTGAAACTGAAGTGTTCTTTGAAGTTGAAGCTGACCCTACCCTGAGCGTTGTGCGCAAAGGTGCTGAGCTGGCTAACTCCTTCAAACCAGATGTGATTATCGCACTGGGTGGTGGTTCCCCAATGGACGCCGCGAAAATCATGTGGGTCATGTACGAGCATCCTGAAACCCACTTCGAAGAACTGGCGCTGCGCTTTATGGACATCCGTAAACGTATCTACAAGTTCCCGAAAATGGGCGTAAAAGCGAAAATGATCGCGGTCACCACCACTTCCGGTACCGGTTCAGAAGTCACGCCATTCGCGGTAGTAACGGACGATGCGACAGGTCAGAAATACCCGCTGGCTGACTATGCCCTGACCCCAGACATGGCTATCGTCGATGCGAACCTGGTCATGGATATGCCGAAGTCACTGTGTGCGTTCGGTGGTCTGGATGCGGTAACTCACGCCCTGGAAGCTTACGTTTCTGTACTGGCGTCTGAGTTCTCTGACGGTCAGGCTCTGCAGGCTCTGAAACTGCTGAAGGAAAACCTGCCAGCGTCATATAACGAAGGGTCTAAAAACCCGGTAGCACGTGAACGCGTTCACAGTGCAGCAACCATCGCCGGTATCGCGTTTGCGAACGCCTTCCTGGGTGTTTGCCACTCTATGGCGCACAAGCTGGGTTCACAGTTCCACATTCCTCACGGTCTGGCGAACGCCCTGTTGATCAGCAACGTTATTCGTTATAACGCTAATGACAACCCAACCAAGCAGACTGCTTTCAGCCAGTACGACCGTCCGCAAGCACGTCGTCGTTATGCTGAAATCGCAGACCACCTTGGTCTGAGCGCACCGGGCGACCGTACTGCTGCGAAGATTGAGAAACTGCTGGCATGGCTGGAAAGTCTGAAAGCTGAGCTGGGTATTCCTAAATCTATCCGTGAAGCGGGCGTACAGGAAGCTGACTTCCTCGCTCATGTAGATAAGCTGTCTGAAGATGCATTCGATGACCAGTGTACAGGTGCTAACCCGCGCTACCCACTGATCTCCGAGCTGAAACAGATTCTGCTGGATACCTTCTACGGTCGTGAGTTCAAAGAAGGTGACGTTGCCGCTGTGAAAACAGAAGTGCCTGTCATCAAAGCTGACAAGAAAGCGAAGAAAAGCGCTTAATTGACCGCAAATGAAAAACCCGCCTTTATGGCGGGTTTTTTTATGTCCGAATAATAAAGCTGACGTTATTTTCTGTTGTCGTGCTGAATCGCCGTCAGCGAGCCTACAGACAGCGCTTCTTTATAATGCTTACGACAGACCGATACATAGCGTTCATTACCGCCTATAACCACCTGCTCACCATCTGCATAAGGTTTTCCTGCCTGGTCGAGACGAAGCACCATACTGGCTTTGCGACCGCAGAAGCAGATCGTTTTTAATTCGACGAGTTTATCCGACCAGGCGAGCAAATACTGACTCCCGGCAAAGAGCTCACCGCGGAAATCCGTCCGCAGCCCATAGCACAGCACGGGGATATCAAGCTCATCAACCACCTCGGAAAGTGCGTGAACCTGTTCACGCGTCAGAAACTGGCTCTCATCGACCAGGACACAATGAATAGGCCGCTCAGCATGTTCCGCGCGAATGTCCTCAAACAGATCGGTTTTCGGGTTAAACAGCCTGGCAGGTGACGAGAGTCCTATTCTGGAGCTCACCTTCCCTGCCCCAAAGCGATCGTCAATCTCAGCCGTATAAACAACGGTACGCATCCCGCGCTCCTGGTAATTGTACGAGGATTGCAGCAGCGCGGTGGATTTACCGGCATTCATCGCCGAATAGTAGAAATACAGTTGTGCCATTGGCCGTAAAACCCTAATCAATGTGTAATATTCCCGATGAGTCATTGTACCATATTTTGTCAGGTCATCAGCGATACAGCGCACAAAGGATGTAGTTCAGCGCGGCGTTCAGAACCTTCTGTTTTCGAAAATAATCCGTTAAAACATGAAGTAAACGCATGCAGCCAGGCCAATATGTTATATGTTAAGCCCAACATAACACTTGTTTTTATAGTGGAATCACCGTTCATTAAAATTCACCATTTATTAACTATTTCAGCCTTAACATCACGGGGTGGAACTAATACAAAAGGCTGATATTTATCCGCCGCAACTATAATTCCTGCGGTAAATGTCACAAAAAAAAGAGGCAATCAACCGGACAAAGCAGGTTGATGTGATAACAAGCGAGACTGTCGGGTGATGAAATTTAAGTTAGCGTAATTAATAATAGTGAGACGATTTAGTATTTTTTGAATTCCTTACATTCCTGGCTATTGCACATATGAATTTATGGCTCTATTATTAGGTCAACAAACCACCCCCCCATTATAAGTTTGAGATTACTACAATGAGCGAAGCACTTAAAATTCTGAACAACATCCGTACTCTTCGTGCGCAGGCAAGAGAATGCACCCTCGAAACGCTTGAAGAAATGCTGGAAAAATTAGAAGTTGTAGTTAATGAACGTCGCGAAGAAGAAAGCGCTGCTGCTGCTGAAATCGAAGAGCGTACTCGTAAACTGCAGCAATATCGTGAAATGCTGATTGCTGATGGTATCGATCCAAATGAATTGCTGAACAGCATGGCTGCGGCTAAAACCGGTACCAAAGCCAAGCGTGCTGCTCGTCCTGCTAAATATAGCTACGTTGACGAGAACGGCGAAACTAAAACCTGGACTGGCCAGGGTCGTACTCCTGCTGTTATCAAGAAAGCCATGGATGAGCAAGGTAAACAGCTGGATGACTTCCTGATCAAGGATTAATCACGGCACATTCAGAGAAATCCCGCATATTGCGGGATTTTTTTTAACCTAAATTTGTCCCAAACATCCTCTTACACTCTGTCATAAAGCATTATTTAACAACTTTATCGACTGTACTTTCAGACAGGTTTTCGGGAGTGGTACAGGCATAAAAAAACCGGTGGGCAGCGCCTCACCGGTTTCGAACATTTACAACCGTGGCTTATTTCTTAATACCTACGCTCTCTTTGAGCCAGGTTTTAAATTCTTCGCCAAGGGTATTGTGGCGGATACCATATTCAACAAACGCCTGCATATAACCGAGCTTATTACCGCAGTCATGGCTCTTACCTTTCATATGGTAGGCCTCAACGGTCTCTTTCTCGATCAGCATATCGATGGCATCCGTCAGCTGGATCTCATCACCCGCTCCTGGAGGCGTTTTAGCCAGCAGAGGCCAGATTTCAGCACTCAGGACATAGCGACCTACAACAGCAAGGTTTGAAGGGGCTACATCGGCTTTAGGCTTCTCTACGACGCCAACCATTGGCACACTTTCACCCGGCTCAAGGTTAACGCCTTTGCAGTCAACCACACCGTATGCCGTTACGTCTTCAACAGGCTCAACCATAATCTGGCTGCTGCCGGTTTCGTCGAAACGTTTGATCATTTCAGCCAGGTTATCCTGAGAAAGATCGGATTCGTATTCGTCCAGAATAACGTCAGGCAGAATTACCGCTACAGGCTCATCACCCACAACAGGATGCGCGCACATAACAGCGTGACCCAGACCTTTAGCCAGCCCCTGACGAACCTGCATAATGGTGACGTGTGGAGGGCAAATAGACTGAACCTCTTCTAACAGCTGACGCTTAACACGCTTTTCCAGCATGGCTTCAAGTTCAAAGCTTGTATCGAAATGGTTTTCGATAGAGTTTTTAGATGAATGCGTAACCAGCACAATTTCAGTGATGCCGGCTGCAATGCATTCATTAACGACATACTGGATTAATGGCTTATCAACCAGAGGCAACATCTCTTTAGGAATCGCCTTAGTTGCTGGTAACATCCTGGTCCCCAATCCCGCTACCGGGATAACGGCCTTTCTGACTTTCGAATTTAGGGCAGCCATTCAAATTCTCCTGAGCTGTTCAACTTTTGAACTTTTATGCAATAAATAACGCGTTGAGTATATCAGCCTCGCCCCGCAGTCCGGGTCTGAAAAGAACGCGTTGCCGATCAATTAGGATAAATACGCATGAAACCGGGTAGCGATAGTAGCACTCCCCGCAAAACACAGGTAAAGCAATCTTAAAATTACGATCCAATTGCTTATTCCGTGGACAACATTAAGCGTAGCCGTCCCCCGGCGCCCCAAATTTGGCACTGCCAGGAGGAACAGCGGTGGCTAATTTGATTAAGATACGCCGTTCCCAATGTCCCAAGCGGCACACCGTTACTTACCTGAATATGGTGTTCACCGGTATTCAGTGATGCATTGAGACCGGCTGAAACGAGGATCAGGTTCTTTAAACCGCTGTGGTAATAGCCGACCAGCAGCGGGAACTGTCCTGGCAAATTGGCCTGACGAAAAAGCTGGTTTACCTGTTTGAGTAAACTGCCTAACTCCGGCAACCGTTGTCCCTGATGGGATAACTGTTCCTGCAACAAGCCATTAAATAGCGCACGAAGAAGTAACGCGGCTAATACACCGTTATCCCCCGCCCGGGTGACATCCAGAGAATAAAACGCAAGGTCGGAATCTGACAGGGGTGCAATATCCAGCACCAGTCCTGGCTGATCAGCGGCCACCAGCTGGCGATAATTTACACGGCAGTGTGAAATAGTTTGCTGGACGGGCGGCTGGAGTTCTTGCAACAGTTTCGCCGCGGCAGGCGGATTACTCACCAGCGCGTCCCAGTCCTGGAAAAGACGCTCCTCTTCCTCTACCCGGGAATTAAACATATTCGGATAAAGGCACGCTAAGACCGTTTCCCGCAATCTATGCAAATCCTTGACTGGTTTGAGCAGAATATCCTGTACCCCAAGACGTAATGCTTTGGCGATATCCGCCATGTTCTCGGTGGCAGAGATCACCAGAATCGGCGTCTGATTGCCTTCGTTACGCAGATGTTCAACCAGCTTCAGTCCATTCATGCGCGGCATCGCAATGTCGCAAATCATCAAATCGGGCGTAATGCTAATCATTTTTTCCAGGGCGTCGATGCCATCTTCAGCCAGTGACGTCATTGCGCCCAGCGAGGATAACCACGAATCCAGTAGCGATCGGAAAACGGGCTCGTCTTCAACAATCAAAATGTGTTTTCCGGCCAATGGCTGCGTCATGGTTCCTCCCCTGGCTGACAGTAACTAAATAGTGGCATGCGATCGGCACTATCGCCTGTCAGATTTTGCTGAAGTAGTCAAAAAAAGGTGCTTAACGTGCGGTCTGCACAAAAGGCAACAATTCGTCCATTTTCTTTTCGACGGCTAACGAGCCCGCTGCGATGGCGGCCTCAGCCCGATGGAAATCAAGGGTAGAGATTTGCGGACAGTACGGCTGAATAAGAATATCCGGAGGATCGCCTGCCATACGGTTACGTTTAAGGCGGTTCTCGAGTACCTGAATTGACGTGGTCATGATTTCTATCGCCGTCGGTGCGGTAACCGAGCGACGTGCGGCCATACGCCCGATTCTTCCGCGCAGGCGTTCATGCCAGGCCAGTTTCTCGCCCTCAACATCTTCGCTCTGGAGATTGACCGGCATGAGATCCTGCTGCATCAGGTGGGCGTCGTGCTGCAGGTCGACGGCAATCACGATATCCGCCCCCATTGCGCGCGTCAGAGAGATGGGAACCGGGTTAACGACGCCACCGTCGACAAGCCAGTAACCGTTGTGTGGGACAGGCGCCATGAGCCCCGGCATACTGCAGGAGGCACGCACGGCAAGATGGATATCCCCTTCGGTGAGCCAGAGCTCGCGTCCTGTACTGAGGTTCGTCGCGACGGCGCCGAAAGGCATCTGACAATCGGTGAAGTCTTCGAGAGGCATAACCTGGCGGAACTGGTTAAAGACGCGTTCGCCGCGCAGCAGCCCACCACGCTGCCACGAGAGGTCCATCAGACGCAGCACGTCCCAGTAGCTGAAGGAGCGCACCCACGTCTCGAGTTCCGGAAGCTTCCCGCACGCGTAAGCGGAGCCGACAAGCGATCCTATTGAACACCCTGCGACAATATCAATGTCAATGCCCATCTTGTTCAAGGCATTAATTACGCCGATGTGTGACCACCCCCGGGCGGCACCTGAACCCAGCGCCAGTCCAATTTTAACCTTTCTCATTAGCCCTGTTTTACTTCCCCTGGATTCCTGACATAGCGTCAACGCAACAGCTCAGTTAACATAGTGCTACCCGAAGCGTTTAACGCCTTTATTTTTTGTTCCAGGAAGAGAATCGTGTCTCAACTCTGCCCCTGTGGTAGCGCTCTGGAGTATAGCCTATGTTGCCAGCGATATCTGTCTGGCGATCAGGTTGCACCAGACCCGTCACACCTCATGCGTTCACGGTACACTGCTTTTGTGATCAAGGACGCAGACTACCTGATTAAAACCTGGCATCCATCCTGCCGCGCAGCCGATTTCAAACAGGACATCGAAGCCGGGTTCGCGAACACGCAGTGGCTCGGCCTTACCGTCTATGAATCCGCAACAGGCAGTCATGTTGACGAAGGTTACGTCAGCTTTGTTGCCCGTTTTAGCGAGAATAATAAACCGGGTGCCATTATCGAGCGTTCCCGGTTCTTAAAGGAAAGCGGGCAATGGTATTATATTGACGGAACGCGCCCACAGTTTGGTCGTAACGATCCCTGCCCGTGTGGTTCAGGTAAAAAATTTAAAAAGTGTTGCGGGCAGTAATGCCTGACAACCCAGACTTCGCAAATACAAACAGGATTTCCCGGCGATGCAATCATTACAACGTAAAGTTCTGCGCACCATCTGTCCCGATCAAAAAGGACTGATCGCACGAATTACCAACATTTGCTACAAGCATGAACTGAATATCGTGCAGAACAACGAGTTCGTTGACCACCGTACCGGTCGCTTCTTTATGCGTACCGAGCTGGAAGGTATTTTCAACGACACCACCCTGCTTGCCGATCTGGACAGCGCGCTTCCGGAAGGTTCCGTGCGCGAACTGACCCCAGCGGGTCGACGCCGCATCGTAATCCTGGTGACCAAAGAAGCACATTGTCTGGGCGACCTGCTGATGAAAGCCAACTACGGCGGTCTGGACGTTGAAATTGCTGCCGTTATTGGTAACCATGAGACGCTGCGCACGCTGGTCGAGCGTTTTGATATTCCGTTCGAGCTGGTGAGCCACGAAGGCCATACCCGTGAAGAACACGACGATCTGATGGCACAGGCCATTGAAGCGCATAACCCGGACTACGTGGTGCTGGCGAAATACATGCGCGTGTTAACGCCATCCTTCGTAGCGCGTTTCCCGAACAAGATCATCAACATTCACCACTCGTTCCTGCCAGCCTTTATTGGTGCGCGTCCTTACCACCAGGCGTACGAGCGCGGCGTGAAGATCATCGGTGCGACCGCGCACTACGTGAATGACAACCTGGATGAAGGTCCAATCATCATGCAGGACGTCATTCATGTGGATCACACTTACACCGCTGAGGACATGATGCGCGCGGGGCGTGACGTTGAGAAGAATGTGTTGAGTCGTGCGCTGTATCAGGTGCTGGCGCAGCGGGTCTTCGTGTACGGCAACAGGACCATCATTCTTTAATCTTTCGGAAAATGAATTGATTAGCTTTGCGCCTTTACGGATAAAAAGCAGGCAAACGACTTCATTTCCCTAAAGGAATGCTTTACAGGGGCGTCTCATTTGATATGATGCGCCCCGCTTCCAGCAGGAAGCAGGCCAGTA
Organism: Enterobacter sp. C6; assembly: GCF_008122455.1. NCBI lineage: Bacteria > Pseudomonadati > Pseudomonadota > Gammaproteobacteria > Enterobacterales > Enterobacteriaceae > Enterobacter > Enterobacter sp. C6. Next base: position 203 of record NZ_QPFW01000193.1, on the reverse strand, counting down.
AAAAAGCATTACCCCGTGGTGGGGTTCCCGAGCGGCCAAAGGGAGCAGACTGTAAATCTGCCGTCATCGACTTCGAAGGTTCGAATCCTTCCCCCACCACCATCTCTCAGCAAGACCTCAAAATTTGAATTGCCCCTGGTGGGGTTCCCGAGCGGCCAAAGGGAGCAGACTGTAAATCTGCCGTCATCGACTTCGAAGGTTCG
>NZ_QPFW01000192.1:0-26222 GCF_008122455.1 Enterobacter sp. C6 | reverse complement strand
CGCTTTCCTCTTTCAGAGTCAACCCGTTATTTCAGGATTTTTTCTCTTCAACCGACCGGGTTGTTTGTGAAGTGATTCACATCTGCCGTGTCGATGGAGGCGCATTATAGGGATCCCATTTTTTAGCACAAGTATTTTTTAGATCTTTTTTTCCGACTGCTGATTTTCCGCGCTTTTCGCTGAAATCCCGCCCGATCTGCTTAAATATTGACGTATTTTGCCTTGCCTCGATCCATTACTATGATCAAAGTCTTCTGTATAGCGCCCATTGTTAGAGGTAGATATGCCCGCAGTATTACGTCCTTATAAAGGTCTGTTCCCCCAAAAAGGCGATCGCGTGATGATCGATGCCAGCAGCGTGGTGATTGGTGATGTCCGAATGGCCGATGATGTCAGCATCTGGCCGCTCGTCGCCATCAGGGGTGATGTTAACTATGTGTCGATTGGTGCACGTACCAATATTCAGGACGGTTGCGTTCTGCATGTCACGCACAAATCCTCCTATAACCCGGAGGGCAATCCCCTCATCATTGGAGAAGAGGTTACCGTCGGCCATAAAGTGATGCTTCACGGCTGCACAATCGGAAATCGCGTGCTTGTTGGCATGGGGTCGATTTTGCTGGATGGCGTCATAGTAGAAGATGACGTAATGATTGGTGCCGGTAGCCTGGTCCCGCAGAACAAACGCCTGGAGAGCGGCTATCTCTATCTGGGAAGCCCGGTAAAACAGATCCGCCCCCTGAAGGAGGCAGAGATCGAAGGGTTAAAATACTCAGCGAACAACTACGTTACGTGGAAGAATGAGTATCTGGATCAGGACAACCAAACCCAGCCCTGATCGTCTTCCTGCTGTTCGCGGATTAAATCGCTGGCTTCCTCTTCCAGATCCCAGCGATTTTCGCAAAATACCGCTATCGGGTTTGAACCGCCAAAACGACGCAGCAGCGTTTCCCCATGAATGGCACAGGTAAGTTGCATACCCTGCACCAGCACCGGAAAACAAACCGCTTGTTTACTCTCATCCCAGCTCTCTCTGTCCGGGAAATGAATAGCCTGGTTCACGCTGAAAGTTCCTGCTTTAACTTTTCAATGACAGGTTCGACCGCAGGCAACACGCCGTGCCAGAGCAGCACCGCATGCGCAGCCTGACCCACCAGCATTCCCAGTCCATCGGCTAACTGTTTCGCGCCGTGTTGTTCACACCAGTTAAGGAAAGGCGTCTTCCCTTTCTGATAAAACATGTCATAGAAGTACATATGCGCGCTGACCAGAGAAGCGGGGATTGCCGGGATCTCACCGTTGATGCCGCTGGACGTGGCATTAATGACAAGATCGAACTCACGATCGGCAAGATCGTCAAGCGCTACTGCGCTCACGCTACCGGTATGCGCAAACAACGCCGCCAGCGCTTCTGCACGGGAAAAGGTTCTGTTGGTAATGGTCACCGCACAGTCCAGTGAAAGCAGAGGCAACAGTACTCCCCGCGATGCGCCGCCCGCACCAATCAGCAGGACCCGGAACCCGGGCTTAATAAATGAAAGTCGTTCCAGATCGCTAAGTAAACCAATTCCGTCGGTGTTATCCCCCAAAAGGCGACCATCCTCAAGCCGTTTTAGAGTATTGACTGCACCAGCCAGTGAAGCGCGCTCGGTCAGCTCATCCGCACGTTCGAAGGCTTCTTCTTTAAACGGGACCGTCACATTCGCACCTTTACCGCCCGCGGCGAAAAAAGCCTCCAGCGTTGGAATAAATGCATCCACCGGTGCCAGTACGCGACCATAGGGATGATTTATCTGCAGCTGCTTCGCAAATTGCTGATGAATCAACGGTGATTTGCTGTGTGCAATCGGATTACCAAAAACAGCATAGGTTTCCATGAGATTACCCCTGGCGAAAACGTTCGCCGGTTAAAGCGTCGCGAATTTCAGACGGATTCAGACGCCCTCCCGTTTCACCGACAGCAACAGGGAAGTCATTCCCGAACTGCGCCAGCACTTCTTCGGTTGTCCGACAAGGTGGCAATCCGGTCAGGTTAGCGCTGGTTGAGACCAGCGGTTTACCAAACGCCAGACAAAGCTCAACCACCAGCGGATGGTCAGTGACGCGTACGGCGAGGGAATCAAAGCGTCCGGTTAACCAGCGCGGCGTTGTCGGCTGCGCAGGGAAGACGAAGGTCACCGGTCCAGGCCACGCGGAGAAGATCGTCTCGCGCTGCGCCGGCGTCAGCATAGAATCATCGATGTAGGGCTTAAGCTGCTCGTAATTTGCAGCGATCAAAATCAGCCCTTTCTCGACGGGTCTTTGTTTTAAGGCAAGCAGGCGGCTCACAGCCGTCTCGCTGTCAGGATCGCAACCGACCCCAAAAACAGCTTCAGTTGGATAGGCGATGACTTCTTCATTTTTCAGTACGTCCACTGCATGCGCAATGGAGCCTGATGGCAGGTTATTATTCACTATATTGATCCGCCGTTACCGGCTTTCCACATTGTTTACTGGCGCAGAAGCGTTTCATGCCTTGCGCGGTTTTCTTCTCTATGAGTAGCGGATAATTGCAATGAGGGCAGGTTCCCGCTACCGGTTTAAAATTGATAACGAACTGGCATTCAGGATAGCGATCGCACGAATGGAAGGTCTTACCATAACGGGAGCGGCGCTGTACCAGCTGACCGCGCTGACACTGAGGGCAGGCAATTGCCGTTTCATCAGGCTTATCAATTTGTTCCGTATGTTCGCATTCCGGGTAGCGACTACATCCAATAAACATGCCGAAACGCCCCTGACGCAGGGCTAATTCACCACCGCAGACTGGACAAAACTGCCCCTCCAGAATTTTAACGATATGTCCATCCGCCTGGCTTTTCAGGGGACGGACATAATCACATTCCGGATAGTGTGAACAACCGAGAAACGGGCCGTGTTTCCCGGACCGAATAACAAGTTCAGCCCCGCACTGCGGGCAGGGCTCGTTTTTATGCACCGTGAATAGTGCTGATTTGGCCATAACAACTCTTGGTGCTGCACATTGAATTAGTGCAGCATACCTTCATTCACTTCAAAGAGTAATTCTTCCATTTGCTGATAGGCATTTTCACAGCCCGGGATATTAAACAGAACCATCAGGATCACCCACTTGAGATCTTCCAGTTCAAATTCTGCTGTATCCAGCGCCATAACGCGCTCTATCACCATTTCTCTCGTTTCGAGGTTCAGCACCTGAATCTGCTCAAGGAATAAGATGAACCCCCGGCAGCTGGCGTCCAGCCTTTCACACTCTTCTGCGGTATAAATGCGTACTGACAATGGGTCAGAAGCAAGCTGCATCGGTTCGGCGAGGCCTTCCTGATAATCAGCCAGTTTTTCCAGCCACATCAACGCATTATAGATATCTTCCCGCTCAAACCCCGCATCGGTAAGATCCTGTGTCAATTTGTCCTGATCCACTCGCATTTCTGCTTCGTTATGGATGTAAGTCTCAAACAAATACATCAGTACGTCGAACATGGCATGCCCTCCTTAATCGGACATAGCCGCCGGGTACAGCTGCGATCCACCCTGCTAACTCCAGTTCGAGTAGCTGTGCTACCGTTACTGGCACAGGTTGGCCGGCACGTTCAGCGACAACGTCAACAGGTGTTACCTCATCTCCTACGTTAGCCAGGAGCTTGGGAAATGGCAATGCCACCTTTCCCTGATCTGATGAATATTGTCGCTTTTCGGGATCTTCCTGCAGCCATTGCAGCCCATATTGCAAATTTTCAAGAATATCCCCTACTTCCGTTACCGGTGTTGCCCCTTGCTTAATCAGCCAGTGGGGACCCTCGCATCCGGGGTTGCCTATCGGACCAGGCAAGGCGAAGACTTCTCGTCCCTGTTCCAGCGCGCATCGCGCCGTGACCAGTGAACCGCTTCGCAGCGCGGCTTCAACCACCAGCACGCCTTTGCTAAGCCCGCTGATAATGCGATTACGACGCGGAAAGTTTGCCGGTCTGGGCTGTGCGGAAAGCGGAAATTCAGACACTATCGCGCCGTCAGACTCAATAAGCCGCATCGCCAATGCCTGATGTCGGCGTGGATAAATGCTAAAAAGACCATTCCCCAGCACCGCGACAGTTCGTCCTTTAACTGACAGCGCCGCGCCGTGGGCAACGCCATCAATACCACAGGCCAGCCCGCTGGTAATCGTGAAACCACTTTGTGAAAGTTGTTCGCACAGGATTTTCCCCCATCGCTCGCCGTACCATGACGGCGCACGACTGCCTACCACCGCCAGCTGAACAGTTTTGAGCGTCTCAGGGTTACCTTTTATGAATAATGCCCCGGGATAGTCAGGGATCGTGCGGAGTAGAGGGGGATAAAGGGAATGATTGGCCGTTAATAAATGATGTCCCGGCTGCTCAAGCCATTTCAGGCTACGTTCCAGCTCACTCTCATTGAACGCAAAGAATCGTTCAGCCTGCTTTGCTGTCAGTCCAGCATTTCTTAAGGCAAGCATGTCGATGCCTTCCTGCCTCTGCAGTCGTGCAGCCGCTTCCACCATGACATCACCACACAGAGAACCTGTGTGCATAAGCCGTAGCCATATCTCGATTGGCGTCATCCTTTCCCCTGCCATAAGCGGCCTCCGCAATCATTGCGATTGGTCACTGATGCTGTCAATCGATGGGGGATTTGTCTAGAATAGAGGTAGTATTCTTATCAACTCCTGAACACGACTCTGGAAATTTATGGCAGTTTTGCAAGTGTTACATATTCCGGACGAGCGCCTTCGCATCGTCGCTGAACCGGTCAAAGAAGTGAATGCAGAAATCCAGCGTATCGTTGATGATATGTTCGATACCATGTACGCCGAAGAAGGCATTGGCCTGGCGGCGACGCAGGTGGACATTCACAAGCGTATTATCGTGATTGATGTTTCTGAAAATCGCGATGGCCGTCTGGTGCTGATTAACCCTGAGTTGCTCGAAAAGAGTGGCGAAACCGGTATCGAGGAAGGCTGTCTGTCTATTCCTGAACAGCGTGCGTTAGTGCCGCGTGCTGAAAAAGTGAAAATTCGCGCCCTGGATCGTGACGGTAATCCGTTCGAACTGGAAGCAGACGACCTGCTGGCGATTTGTATTCAGCATGAGATGGATCACCTGGTCGGTAAACTGTTTATCGATTACCTCTCGCCGCTGAAACAGCAGCGTATTCGTCAGAAAGTAGAGAAACTGGATCGTTTGCGTTCTCGCGCATAACGTCCCCCCGGATACAAGGATTATCGTGTCTAAAACACTACGTATTATCTTCGCGGGAACCCCTGATTTTGCAGCGCGTCACCTTGACGCGCTGCTATCGTCTGGTCACCAGGTTGTTGGCGTCTTTACCCAGCCGGACCGTCCTGCAGGCCGCGGCAAAAAACTGATGCCGAGCCCGGTCAAGGTGCTGGCAGAAGAGCATGGGCTTCCTGTTTTTCAGCCTGCATCGCTGCGCCCGCAGGAAAATCAGCAGCTGGTTGCTGACCTGAATGCCGACGTAATGGTGGTGGTGGCTTACGGTTTAATTCTGCCAAAAGCTGTGCTTGATATGCCGCGCCTGGGTTGTATCAACGTGCATGGGTCTCTGCTCCCACGCTGGCGTGGTGCAGCACCTATCCAGCGCTCGCTGTGGGCGGGTGATGCCGAAACGGGCGTGACCATCATGAAGATGGACGTAGGTTTAGACACCGGCGACATGCTGTATAAACTGGCCTGCCCCATTACGCCAGACGATACCAGCGCCACGCTGTATGACAAACTGGCAGACCTTGGCCCACAAGGTCTTATCGAGACGCTTCAGCAGCTTGCTGACAATACGGCAAAACCGGAAGTTCAGGATGACGCGCTGGTGACGTATGCCGAAAAACTGAGCAAAGAAGAAGCGCGGATCGACTGGTCCCTGTCGGCCGCTCAACTTGAACGCTGCATCCGCGCTTTTAATCCGTGGCCAATGAGCTGGATGGAGATTGATGAGCAGCCAGTGAAAGTCTGGAAAGCCTCCGTCATTAGCGGTACTACCACGGCTGAACCCGGTACGATTGTTGACGCCAACAAGAACGGGATCCAGGTGGCGACTGCGCAAGGGATCCTGAATCTTGAATCGCTACAACCGGCCGGTAAGAAGGCCATGAGCGCTCAGGATCTGTTAAATTCTCGTCGCGAATGGTTTATTCCGGGCAATCGTCTTGCCTGAGCAAATTTATTCTTAAGGCCCGGTGTTTCCGGGCATTTTTATTTTTACGGTTATGAAAAAACAAAATCTACGCAGTATGGCGGCTCAGGCCGTTGAGCAGGTTATCGAGCAGGGCCAGTCATTAAGTAACGTCCTGCCTCCCCTGCAGCAAAAAGTCTCTGATAAAGACAAAGCCCTGCTTCAGGAGCTCTGCTTTGGCGTTCTGCGCACGCTTTCTCAGCTTGAGTGGTTGATTAACAAGCTGATGTCACGCCCAATGACAGGCAAGCAGCGCACCGTACACTATTTGATTATGGTGGGTTTTTATCAGCTTCTTCATACCCGCATCCCACCTCATGCCGCGCTGGCTGAGACGGTGGAAGGTGCCGTTGCGATTAAACGCCCTCAGCTGAAAGGGCTGATCAACGGTGTACTGCGTCAGTTCCAACGACAGCAGGATGAGCTTCTGGCTGAATTTGCCCAAAACGAAGCACGCTTCCTGCATCCGGACTGGCTGTTGAAGCGGCTGAAAAAAGCTTATCCGCAGCGGTGGCAGGACATTGCCGATGCCAACAACCAGCGTCCGCCAATGTGGTTACGCGTGAATCGTAATCACCACACCCGTGACGCATGGCTGGCATTACTCGAAGAAGCTGGAATGAGTGGTTTCACTCACGCTGCATACCCTGATGCCGTACGTTTAGCCTCCCCCGCTCCGGTACATGCATTACCGGGTTTCGAAGAGGGTTGGGTAACGGTACAGGATGCTTCTGCCCAGGGTTGCATGACCTGGCTTGAACCCCAGAACGGTGAGCAGATCCTCGATCTCTGCGCCGCACCAGGGGGCAAAACGACGCATATTCTTGAAGTGGCTCCGCAGGCCAGCGTGATGGCGGTGGACGTCGATGAACAGCGTCTTTCACGCGTCTACGACAACCTCAAGCGTCTGGGCATGAAGGCTCAGGTTAAGCAAGGCGATGGACGCAAACCCGCAGAATGGTGTGGTGAAACGCAATTCGATCGCATTTTGCTGGATGCTCCCTGCTCTGCAACCGGCGTTATTCGTCGTCATCCGGACATCAAGTGGCTGCGTCGCGATCGTGATATTAACGAACTTGCCCAGCTGCAGTCCGACATTCTCGACGCCATCTGGCCGCATCTCAAACCTGGCGGAACGCTGGTCTATGCAACCTGCTCCGTACTGCCGGAAGAAAACAGCCAGCAAATCGCGGCCTTCCTTAAACGTACCCCGGACGCCGCGCTGCGCGATACGGGAACGCCTGAATCCCCGGGTCTGCAGAACCTGCCGGGTGCCGAAGAGGGTGATGGCTTCTTTTACGCTAAGCTAATCAAAGAGTGATGTTGAGAACAGGTCACGAGATATGAAGATTATCATTCTGGGTGCAGGACAGGTTGGCGGAACGCTGGCGGAAAACCTGGTGGGCGAAAACAACGACATCACCATAGTCGATACCAACGGCGATCGTCTGCGTGTCTTACAGGACAAGTTTGACCTGCGCGTGGTGCAGGGTCATGGTTCTCACCCACGGGTTCTTCGTGAGGCAGGTGCCGACGATGCCGACATGCTGGTTGCGGTAACCAGTTCTGACGAAACCAATATGGTGGCCTGTCAGGTGGCCTACTCGCTTTTCAACACGCCAAACCGAATCGCGCGCATTCGCTCTCCGGACTATGTTCGCGATGCTGAGAAACTGTTTAATTCCGAAGCGGTCCCTATTGACCATCTCATCGCACCGGAACAGCTGGTTATCGACAATATCTATCGCCTGATCGAATATCCGGGCGCCCTGCAGGTGGTGAACTTTGCCGAGGGTAAAGTGAGTCTGGCAGTGGTTAAGGCCTATTACGGTGGACCATTGATCGGCAATGCGCTTTCTACCATGCGCGAGCACATGCCGCATATCGATACGCGCGTCGCAGCCATTTTCCGTCACGACAGGCCAATCCGCCCGCAAGGCTCCACGATTGTCGAAGCAGGTGATGAGGTCTTCTTTATTGCGGCCTCACAGCATATTCGTGCCGTAATGAGTGAACTTCAGCGTCTCGAAAAACCCTATAAACGCATTATGCTGGTCGGCGGCGGCAATATCGGTGCAGGCCTGGCACGTCGGTTAGAAAAAGATTACAGCGTAAAATTGATCGAGCGCGATCAGCAGCGTGCTGCTGAACTGGCGGAAAAACTGCAAAATACGATCGTATTTTATGGCGATGCGTCTGATCAGGAGTTGCTGGCTGAAGAGCATATTGATCAAGTTGATCTTTTTATTGCCGTCACCAACGACGACGAGGCGAATATAATGTCCGCCATGCTCGCCAAGCGTATGGGTGCAAAGAAGGTCATGGTGCTTATCCAGCGCAAGGCGTATGTCGATCTGGTCCAGGGTAGCGTTATTGATATTGCCATTTCGCCGCAGCAGGCGACAATTTCCGCGCTCCTGAGCCATGTTCGTAAAGCGGATATTGTCGGTGTGTCATCGCTCCGCCGCGGCGTAGCGGAAGCCATTGAAGCCGTGGCGCATGGAGATGAAACCACATCACGCGTCGTGGGCCGGTCGATCGACGAAATTAAGCTGCCGCCAGGCACGATCATCGGCGCCGTTGTGCGCGGAAATGACGTCATGATTGCCAATGACAATTTACGTATTGAGCAAGGCGATCACGTTATTATGTTCCTTACGGATAAAAAGTTTATTACTGACGTCGAACGTTTATTCCAGCCAAGTCCATTCTTCCTTTAAAGAGTAGGGTGCTCTAGAAAGAGCACCCGCACTTTATCCTTTTCATTTCTGTGCCTTTTATTTTTCATAACGTTTAATTATCCCGAATGGCAATTGGCTAATCATTTGTTAAACTTATACTCGTCAGCTGGCACAAGGAGAGAACAATGAGTTTTATTAAAGAATTTCGCGAATTTGCGATGCGCGGGAACGTGGTGGATTTGGCAGTGGGTGTCATTATTGGTGCAGCATTCGGCAAGATTGTTTCATCATTAGTGGCCGACATTATCATGCCACCATTAGGGTTGTTAATCGGGGGCATTGATTTCAAACAATTCGCTTTCACGCTGCGTGAAGCGCAGGGTGATGTTCCGGCAGTAGTAATGCACTACGGCGTATTTATTCAGAACGTATTTGATTTTGTGATTGTCGCGTTTGCCATTTTTATGGCTATCAAGCTGATCAACAGGCTCAACCGTAAAAAAGAAGAGCCGGCTGCTGCACCTGCACCAACGAAAGAAGAAGTGCTGCTGAGTGAGATCCGCGATCTGTTAAAAGAACAGAATAACCGCGTTTAATCGAAAGTTTAAAGCAGAAAGGCCAGTGGTAAATAAGCGATTCGCTTGCTTGCCACTGGCCTCCCAGTTACCCCGTTTTTCATGTTTGTCTTTACGCAGATAACTTCCTTTCCCTTTTTTATTCTTCTCAACGCGCTGCCTGAATAACGGGTCGTGAAGTAACGCCTCAATGGCATTGTCCTTAATTTGTCCTTTCGTGTGCTGATAGCGGCTCATAATGTCTCCAGAGCAAGGTTTATGACGACGGGAGTCTAGACCCAGATGAATTAAAAATCAACAGCCCTCGGTTTCTCCACTCGCTCCCTGTTCAAGGGCTTCGAGAATTGAACAGTAAATACTGCTGTGGGCCGTCCCGCAGCAGGCATCATTCAGCCTTTGCAGAGAGCGCTGCATGGTTTGCAGCTCCTGGATGCGTGCTTCAACTTCGTCCAGCCGGGCCTGCACAATGCTTTTAGATTCCTGGCAGGTGTGATGTTCCGGATCGATGCGGATCGATAATAACTCGCGGATCGAATCCAGCGTGAAGCCGAGCTGACGCGCATAACGAATAAATCGCAGGCGCTGCAGATCGTTATCGGTATAAAGGCGAAAGCCTCCTTCTGTACGAACTTCATGATCGATCATCTGCTGCTTTTCGTAATAACGGATGGTATCCGGCGTAACGTTCGCAAGCTTCGCAAGTTCACCAATACGGTACATAACTACTCCTCGTTTATTCTCTGCATCAATCTTTCACCGTATTCACCGCGCAGAAAATCAGTGTTCATCCCAGCCTGGCGCAGCTTGAGTTCAAGCAGGGCGAGACGGCGGCTCAGTTCAGAATGTCGCGGATCGTCCTGACGGATACCGTTGAGAAGATCGGCCAGTTCAACAGCCTCTCTGCGCTGTTCGAGCTCCGGAGGGAGACAGCCCGCGTTTTTCAGTAAACGGTATCCAGCTCGCAGTTCAGGCGCAATGTGCGAATCATCGTCAAGCACAAGGGGTTCGCCGCTTCCCGGGAGATCGTCGAATTCACCTTTATTTTGGGCATCGCGAATATGGCGTTCTGCCCACTGGTCGAGCAACCACATTACCAGCTCCAGGGAATGAACAGAATTGATACAGACATTGTAGAGAAGTGGGGATATCGCGGATATAAAAAAACCCGCCGGAGCGGGTTTTTTTACGTTACTACAGATTACTCTGCAGCAGCTTCTGCTTTCTCTGAACGATCAACCAGCTCGATGTAAGCCATCGGCGCGTTGTCGCCTGCACGGAAACCACACTTCAGAATGCGAGTGTAACCACCGGCACGGCTCGCGAAACGCGGGCCCAGTTCGTTAAACAGTTTTGCCACGATCTCGTTATCACGAGTACGGGCGAATGCCAGACGACGATTAGCAACGCTGTCAGTCTTGGCAAGAGTAATCAGCGGCTCAACTACGCGACGCAGCTCTTTCGCTTTAGGCAGGGTCGTCTTGATGATCTCATGACGAACCAGTGAACCTGCCATGTTGCGGAACATAGCCTGGCGATGGCTGCTGTTGCGGTTCAGTTGACGACCACTCTTACGATGGCGCATGACCTTATCCTTCTCAGTAAAACCTTAACCTGTGATCCGGTTACTCGTCAGCAATGCTTGCCGGTGGCCAGTTTTCCAGGCGCATGCCCAGAGACAGACCACGTGAAGCCAGCACGTCTTTAATCTCAGTAAGAGATTTTTTACCCAGGTTCGGCGTTTTCAGCAACTCAACCTCGGTACGCTGTACCAGATCACCGATATAGTGGATAGCTTCTGCCTTGAGGCAGTTAGCAGAGCGGACAGTCAATTCGAGATCGTCAACAGGGCGCAGCAGGATCGGATCGAATTCTGGTTTCTCTTCTTTCACTTCCGGCTGACGTACATCACGTAAGTCAACGAAAGCTTCCAGTTGTTCTGCCAGGATGGTTGCCGCACGACGAATCGCCTCTTCAGGATCGATTGTGCCATTGGTTTCCATTTCGATGACCAGCTTGTCCAGGTCGGTACGCTGTTCTACACGCGCTGCTTCAACATTGTAGGCAATACGCTCTACAGGGCTATAGCATGCGTCGACCAGCAGACGGCCGATTGGGCGCTCATCTTCTTCCGAATGAATTCGGGCAGAAGCCGGCACATAACCACGACCGCGCTGAACTTTGATACGCATGCTAATTGCTGCGTTCTCATCGGTCAGGTGGCAGATCACGTGCTGCGGCTTGACGATTTCAACATCACCGTCGTGGGTGATGTCGGCTGCAGTCACAGGGCCAATGCCAGATTTATTCAGAGTAAGAATAACTTCATCTTTACCCTGAACTCTCACCGCCAGCCCTTTCAGGTTGAGCAGGATTTCAAGGATATCTTCCTGAACGCCTTCTTTGGTGCTGTACTCATGAAGTACACCATCAATCTCAACCTCGGTCACCGCGCAACCCGGCATCGATGAGAGCAGAATACGGCGCAGTGCGTTACCCAGAGTATGGCCAAAGCCACGCTCTAAAGGCTCAAGGGTCACCTTGGCGTGCGTCGAACTCACTTGCTCGATATCTACCAGGCGCGGTTTTAGAAACTCTGTCACAGAACCCTGCATTGTGTCCTCTCTTTGGTACTAAGCTTTACTTGGAGTAAAGCTCGACGATCAGGTGTTCGTTAATGTCCGCAGACAGATCAGAACGTTCTGGCTGACGCTTGAACGTACCTTCCATCTTGCCAGCATCAACTTCCAGCCAGGTTGGCTTTTCACGCTGCTCAGCCAGCTCCAGAGCGGCCTTCACGCGAGATTGCTTTTTCGCTTTCTCACGAATGCTAACAACGTCATTCGCTTTAACCTGATAAGAAGCGATGTTAACAACACGACCGTTTACCATGATTGCTTTGTGGCTAACCAGCTGACGTGATTCAGCACGAGTAGCGCCGAAGCCCATACGGTATACAACGTTGTCCAGACGACCTTCCAGCAGAGCGAGCAGGTTTTCACCTGTGTTGCCTTTCAGACGTGCTGCTTCTTTATAGTAGTTACGGAACTGACGCTCCAGCACACCGTACATACGGCGAACTTTTTGCTTTTCACGCAACTGCACACCATAGTCAGACAGACGCGGTTTACGCGCACCGTGCTGGCCAGGAGCTTGTTCAATTTTACACTTGGTATCGATCGCGCGAACGCCAGACTTAAGGAATAAGTCGGTGCCCTCACGACGGCTCAGCTTGAGCTTAGGACCCAAATATCTTGCCATTTTCTATCTCCAACTAACCTAAAAAACGGAGCGTTATACGCGACGTTTTTTCGGCGGACGACAACCGTTATGAGGGATCGGAGTCACATCAGTAATATTCGTGATGCGGAAACCAGCGGCGTTCAGAGCGCGAACAGTAGATTCACGACCCGGACCCGGACCTTTAACCATAACTTCCAGATTCTTGATGCCGTATTCTTTTACGGCTTCTGCGCAACGCTCTGCTGCAACCTGAGCTGCGAACGGAGTGGATTTGCGAGAACCACGGAAACCGGAACCACCGGCTGTTGCCCAACCCAATGCGTTACCCTGACGATCAGTAATAGTAACGATGGTGTTGTTGAAAGAAGCATGGATATGAGCCACGCCGTCAGAGACTTGTTTTCTTACACGTTTACGTGCACGAACTGGTGCCTTTGCCATTATTCAATCACCCCGATTATTTCTTGATCGGTTTGCGCGGACCCTTACGGGTACGTGCGTTGGTCTTAGTACGCTGACCGCGCACTGGCAGACCACGACGATGACGCAAACCGCGATAGCAACCAAGATCCATCAGGCGCTTGATGCTCATGCTGATTTCACGGCGCAGATCACCTTCAACGACAAATTTGGCAACTTCGTCACGCAGCGTGTCGATTTGTTCTTCAGACAGCTCACTGATCTTAACATCTTCAGCGATACCCGCTGCAGCCAGAATGGCTTTAGAACGGGTCTTGCCGACGCCGTAGATCGAAGTTAATGCGATCACAGCATGTTTCTGATCAGGAATGTTAATGCCTGCTATACGGGCCACTATGCACTCCTACTATTTAATATGTACGCACCATGCTGAAAAGCCCGTTTTCAGGATACTCAAATGGAAACGTACAGACATACAAAAGATTGGCTGGCTAATCTAGCCAGCTCAACCCAACTTTGCAAGAAAAATATGCGAAATAATCAGCCTTGGCGCTGTTTATGCTTCGGCTCGGCACTGCAAATCACACGGATGACACCATCACGCTTAACGATTTTGCAGTTACGGCATAATTTCTTGACGGAAGCACGAACTTTCATTTTTACTCTCCGTAACTTCTCAGGCGACCATTTAGCGGCCGTAGCCTTTCAGGTTCGCCTTCTTCAATGCAGACTCGTACTGACTGGACATCATCAGAGTTTGCACTTGAGCCATAAAGTCCATAATCACGACAACAACGATAAGCAGTGAGGTCCCACCAAAGTAGAACGGTACTTTCATTGCATCACGCATGAACTCCGGGATCAGGCAGATAAAAGTAATATAAAGCGCACCAACCAAAGTCAGACGAGTCATTACTTTATCGATATACTTCGCCGTTTGCTCTCCCGGACGAATTCCTGGTACAAATGCACCGGACTTCTTCAGGTTATCTGCTGTTTCACGCGGGTTGAAGACCAACGCCGTGTAGAAGAAACAGAAGAAGATGATCGCAGACGCATAGAGTAACACATAAAGTGGTTGCCCAGGCTGCAAATACAGCGAAATTGTTGTCAGCCAGTTCCAACCAGTACCGCCCCCGAACCATGACGCGATGGTCGCCGGGAACAGAATAATACTGGAAGCGAAGATAGCCGGGATAACCCCCGCCATGTTCACTTTCAGCGGTAAATGTGTGCTCTGTGCAGCATAGACACGACGACCCTGCTGACGTTTAGCGTAGTTCACCACAATGCGGCGTTGACCACGTTCAACGAAGACAACAAAGAACGTCACTGCAAATACTAATACTGCAACCAACAGCAACAGGAGGAAGTGCAGGTCGCCTTGACGCGCTTGCTCGATAGTATGGGCGATGGCTGGCGGGAGGCCCGCAACAATACCGGCGAAGATAATGATTGAGATACCGTTACCGATACCACGCTCAGTAATCTGTTCGCCGAGCCACATCAGGAACATAGTCCCTGTGACCAGACTTACAACAGCGGTGAAGTAGAATGCAAAGCCCGGGTTTAACACCAGGCCCTGCATACCAGGCATATTCGGCAGACCGGTAGCAATACCGATCGACTGGAATATTGCCAGCACCAGAGTACCGTAACGGGTGTACTGACTAATCTTACGACGTCCAGACTCCCCTTCTTTCTTCAACTCTGCCAGGGCCGGATGAACGACCGTCAGCAGCTGGATAATAATAGATGCCGAAATGTACGGCATAATACCCAATGCGAAGATAGAAGCACGGCTGAGAGCACCACCAGAGAACATGTTGAACATTTCAATGATGGTGCCTCGCTGTTGCTCAAGCAGTTTGGCAAGTACAGCGGCATCGATACCAGGGATCGGAATAAAAGAGCCAATACGGAACACAATCAGCGCGCCGATAACAAACAGCAGTCTGCGTTTCAGCTCGCCAAATCCACCTTTGGCACTTTGAAAATCTAATCCCGGTTGCTTAGCCATCTGCTACTTATTCCTCAATTTTACCGCCAGCAGCTTCGATAGCAGCACGAGCACCTTTAGTAACACGCAGGCCACGAACAGTTACCGGAGTAGAAACTTCACCAGCCAGGATCACTTTCGCGAACTCGATCTGGATACCGATAATGTTTGCTGCTTTCAGCGTGTTCAGGTCTACAACGCCGCCTTCAACTTTCGCCAGGTCAGACAGACGGATTTCCGCTGTGATCGCTGCTTTACGAGAGGTGAAGCCGAACTTCGGCAGACGACGGTACAGTGGCATCTGGCCACCCTCGAAACCGCGACGTACGCCACCGCCAGAACGAGAGTTCTGACCTTTGTGACCACGACCACCGGTTTTGCCGAGGCCAGAACCGATACCACGACCCAGGCGTTTACCCGCCTTTTTAGAGCCTTCGGCCGGAGACAGAGTATTTAAACGCATCTCTTACTCCTCAACTTTAACCATGAAGTAAACCGCGTTGACCATACCACGAACAGCAGGAGTATCCTCGCGCTCAACGGTATGACCAATACGACGCAGACCCAGGCCAAGCAGCGTTGCCTTGTGTTTCGGCAGACGACCGATTGCACTGCGGGTTTGAGTGATTTTAATAGTCTTTGCCATGGTCAATTACCCCAGAATTTCTTCAACGGATTTACCACGCTTGGCAGCGACCATTTCTGGAGAATTCATATTTTCCAGGCCATCAATAGTTGCACGAACCACGTTGATCGGGTTGGTGGAACCATATGCTTTAGCCAGAACGTTATGAACCCCAGCAACTTCCAGAACGGCGCGCATTGCACCACCGGCGATGATACCGGTACCTTCTGAAGCTGGCTGCATGAATACACGAGAACCCGTGTGAACACCTTTAACTGGGTGCTGCAGGGTGCCGTTGTTCAGCGCGACGTTAATCATGTTGCGACGGGCTTTTTCCATCGCTTTCTGGATCGCTGCTGGAACTTCACGCGCTTTACCGTAACCAAAACCAACGCGACCGTTACCATCGCCTACTACAGTCAGAGCTGTGAAGGAGAAAATACGACCACCTTTAACGGTTTTAGATACGCGGTTTACCGCGATCAGCTTTTCCTGCAGTTCGCCAGCCTGTTTTTCGATGTGAGCCATCTTACACCTCTACCTTAGAACTGAAGGCCAGCTTCACGGGCAGCATCTGCCAGTGCCTGGACACGACCATGATATTGGAACCCGGAACGGTCAAAGGAAACATTGCTGATGCCTTTTTCCAGAGCGCGTTCAGCAACAGCTTTACCTACAGCTGCAGCGGCGTCTTTGTTACCGGTGTACTTCAATTGTTCTGAGATAGCTTTTTCTACAGTAGAAGCAGCTACCAGAACTTCAGAACCGTTCGGTGCAATTACCTGTGCGTAAATATGACGCGGGGTACGATGTACCACCAGGCGAGTTGCACCCAGCTCTTTGAGCTTGCGGCGTGCGCGGGTCGCACGACGGATACGAGCAGATTTCTTATCCATAGTGTTACCTTACTTCTTCTTAGCCTCTTTGGTACGCACGACTTCGTCGGCGTAACGAACACCCTTGCCTTTGTAAGGCTCAGGACGACGGTAGGCGCGCAGATCTGCTGCAACCTGACCGATCAGCTGTTTATCAGCGCCTTTCAGCACGATTTCAGTTTGAGTCGGACATTCTGCAGTGATACCGGCCGGCAGCGGATGCTCAACAGGGTGTGAGAAGCCCAGAGACAGGCCTACTGCATTCCCTTTGATAGCTGCACGATAACCTACACCAACCAGCTGAAGCTTTTTAGTGAAGCCTTCGGTAACACCAACAACCATTGAGTTCAGCAGGGCACGCGCGGTACCAGCCTGAGCCCATCCATCCACGAAACCATCACGTGGACCGAAGGTCAGAGCGTTATCTGCATGTTTAACTTCAACAGCTTTGTTGAGGGTACGAGTCAGCTCGCCGTTTTTACCTTTGATCGTAATAACCTGACCGTCGATTTTGACATCAACGCCGGCAGGAATAACGACCGGTGCTTTAGCAACACGAGACATTCTTTCCTCCGATTAGGCTACGTAGCAGATAATTTCGCCACCAAGACCAGCCTGGCGCGCTGCACGATCAGTCATAACACCTTTAGAGGTAGAAACAACTGCGATACCAAGACCAGCCATAACTTTTGGCAGCTCATCTTTTTTCTTATAGATGCGCAGGCCTGGGCGGCTGACACGCTGAATGCTTTCTACAACAGCTTTACCCTGGAAATACTTGAGAGTAAGTTCCAGTTCCGGCTTGGTGTCGCCTTCAACTTTAAAATCTTCGATAAAACCTTCTTCCTTCAGCACGTTGGCAATTGCCACTTTCAGCTTGGCGGAAGGCATGGTGACCGCAACTTTGTTCGCGGCCTGACCGTTACGGATACGGGTCAGCATATCCGCGATCGGATCTTGCATGCTCATCTGTCTTTACTCCCGTGATTCAATTGGTAATTACCAGCTAGCCTTTTTCAAGCCTGGCACTTCACCGCGCATAGCGGCTTCACGCAGTTTGATACGGCTCAACCCAAACTTGCCCACATAACCATGTGGACGACCTGTTTGACGACAGCGGTTACGCTGACGAGACGGGCTGGAATCACGCGGCAGAGACTGCAGCTTGAGAACCGCATTCCAACGATCTTCGTCGGAAGCGTTCACATCAGAAATGATCGCTTTCAGTTCAGCGCGTTTAGCGAAGAATTTATCAGCTAAAGCTACGCGCTTTACTTCGCGTGCTTTCATTGATTGCTTAGCCATTCAGTAACCCTACCTTACTTGCGGAACGGGAAGTCAAAGGCAGCCAGCAGAGCACGGCCTTCTTCGTCAGATTTCGCAGTAGTGGTAATGGTAATATCCAAACCACGCACGCGGTCGACTTTATCGTAGTCGATTTCTGGGAAGATGATCTGCTCACGGACACCCATGCTGTAGTTACCACGACCGTCGAAAGACTTAGCGGACAAGCCACGGAAGTCACGGATACGTGGAACAGCAATAGTGATCAGGCGCTCAAAGAACTCCCACATGCGTTCGCCACGCAGAGTTACTTTACAGCCGATCGGATAGCCCTGACGGATTTTGAAGCCTGCAACAGATTTGCGTGCTTTGGTGATCAGCGGTTTTTGACCGGAGATTGCTGTCAGGTCAGCTGCTGCGTTATCCAGCAGTTTCTTGTCAGCGATCGCTTCACCAACACCCATGTTCAGGGTGATCTTCTCGACCCGAGGGACTTGCATGACAGAATTGTAGTTAAACTCAGTCATGAGTTTGTTAACTACTTCGTCTTTGTAGTAATCATGCAGTTTCGCCATCGTACTACTCCAAATTACTTGATAGTTTCGCTGTTAGACTTGAAGAAACGGACTTTTTTGCCGTCTTCGAATCTAAAGCCTACACGGTCAGCCTTGCCGGTAGCCGCATTGAAGATTGCAACGTTAGAAACCTGAATAGCAGCTTCTTTTTCAACGATGCCGCCTGGTTGGTTCAGGGCCGGAACCGGCTTCTGATGTTTCTTAACCAGGTTGATACCTTCAACGACAAGTTTGCCGGAAGACAGAACATTTTTTACTTTACCGCGTTTACCTTTATCTTTACCGGTTAACACGATAACTTCGTCATCACGACGGATTTTCGCTGCCATGATTCGCTCCTTAGAGTACTTCTGGTGCCAGAGAGATAATTTTCATGAACTTCTCAGTACGAAGTTCACGAGTTACCGGCCCAAAGATACGCGTGCCGATAGGCTGCTCGCTGTTATTGTTTAAAATAACGCATGCATTACCATCGAAGCGAATGACAGAACCGTCAGGGCGACGAACACCCTTCTTGGTGCGCACCACTACCGCCTTCAGCACATCACCTTTTTTGACCTTACCACGTGGAATTGCTTCCTTGATGGTGATCTTGATGATGTCGCCTACGCCTGCGTAGCGACGGTGCGAGCCACCCAGAACCTTGATACACATTACGCGACGTGCACCGGAGTTGTCGGCGACGTTCAGCATAGTCTGTTCTTGGATCATTTTAGTGCTCCGCTAATGTCAACTACTACCTGAGACTCTAAAATCAGAGCCGTTAAAAAGCCCCATATCGAGGGCGCGGCATTATAACACCGCTTCTGCAATATGGGTAGAAAAAATAAACGGCTCATCGCTGAGCCGTTTATTCGTATTGAGAAGGCGTACTGTATTACAGAACCGCTTTCTCTACAACGCGAACCAGCGTCCAGGACTTAGTCTTGGACAGTGGACGGCATTCACGGATTTCAACCTTGTCGCCGATACCACATTCGTTGTTCTCGTCATGTACGTGCAGTTTGGTCGTACGCTTGATGAATTTACCGTAGATCGGGTGTTTCACAATACGTTCGATAGCTACAACAATGGATTTCTCCATTTTGTCGCTAACAACACGACCTTGCAGAGTACGGATTTTATCGGTCATTACGCACCCGCCTTCTGAGTCAGTAAAGTCTTAACGCGTGCAACATTGCGACGCACTTGCTTCAGCAGGTGAGTCTGTTGCAGCTGGCCACTTGCAGCCTGCATACGCAGGTTGAACTGCTCACGCAGCAGGTTCAGCAGCTCAGCGTTCAGCTCTTCAACGCTTTTTTCACGCAGCTCTTTTGCTTTCATTACATCACCGTCTTAGTTACAAAGGTGGTTTTGATAGGCAGTTTCGCTGCTGCCAGGCCGAAGGCTTCACGGGCCAGCTCTTCCGGAACACCGTCCATTTCATAAAGGACTTTGCCCGGTTGGATCAAGGCAACCCAGTACTCCACGTTACCTTTACCTTTACCCATACGAACTTCCAGCGGCTTCTCGGTGATCGGTTTGTCCGGGAATACACGGATCCAGATCTTACCTTGACGCTTAACTGCACGGGTCATTGCACGACGTGCTGCTTCGATCTGACGTGCAGTCAGACGACCACGGCCAACAGCTTTCAGACCGAAAGTGCCGAAGCTAACATCCGTACCCTGCGCCAGACCACGGTTGCGGCCTTTGTGCACTTTACGGAATTTTGTACGCTTTGGTTGTAACATCAGCGACGCTCCTTATTTACGGCCTTTACGCTGCTGCTTTTTAGGTTGAGCAGCCGGTTTTTCCGGTTGTTCAACAGCAGCCATACCACCCAGGATCTCACCTTTGAAGATCCATACCTTAACGCCGATTACACCGTAAGTGGTGTGCGCTTCAGAGGTGTTGTAGTCGATGTCAGCACGCAGAGTGTGCAGCGGTACGCGACCTTCACGGTACCATTCGGTACGTGCGATTTCCGCGCCGCCCAGACGGCCGCTAACTTCAACTTTGATACCTTTAGCGCCCAGACGCATTGCGTTCTGTACAGCACGCTTCATAGCACGACGGAACATAACACGACGTTCCAGCTGAGAAGTGATGCTGTCAGCAACCAATTTAGCGTCCAGTTCAGGCTTACGAACTTCAGCGATATTGATCTGTGCAGGAACGCCAGCGATATCCGCTACGACCTTGCGCAGTTTTTCTACGTCTTCGCCTTTCTTACCGATAACGATGCCAGGGCGAGCAGTGTGAATAGTCACACGGATGCTCTTAGCTGGACGCTCGATAACGATACGAGATACAGACGCTTTAGCCAGTTCCTTAGTCAGGTACTGACGTACTTTAAAATCGCTGTCCAGGTTGTCAGCGAATTCTTTGGTGTTCGCAAACCAGGTAGAGTTCCATGGTTTTACAATACCCAGGCGAATACCATTAGGATGTACTTTCTGACCCATTGCTAGTCTCCAGAGTCTCAGCGATCGGACACAACCACAGTAATGTGGCTGGTGCGCTTCAGGATGCGATCTGCACGACCTTTCGCACGCGGCATAATGCGCTTCATGCTTGGGCCTTCATCTACGAAAATTTTCGCGACTTTCAGATCGTCGATGTCAGCGCCATCGTTGTGTTCAGCGTTAGCAATGGCAGATTCCAGTACTTTCTTGACCAATACCGCAGCTTTCTTGTTGGTATAGGTCAGGATGTCCAGGGCCTGCGACACTTTCTTACCGCGAATCAGGTCAGCAACAAGGCGAACCTTCTGAGCAGAAGAACGAGCATGGCGATGTTGAGCTAAAGTTTCCATCTCTTCCTCCTAC
The DNA here is from genome assembly GCF_008122455.1 of Enterobacter sp. C6. Classification (NCBI taxonomy): domain Bacteria; kingdom Pseudomonadati; phylum Pseudomonadota; class Gammaproteobacteria; order Enterobacterales; family Enterobacteriaceae; genus Enterobacter; species Enterobacter sp. C6. Next base: position 4,913 of record NZ_QPFW01000192.1, on the reverse strand, counting down.
CTTATTTCTTCTTCGCTTTTTTATCAGCAGCGTGGCCGCGATAAGTACGAGTCGGTGCGAATTCACCCAGTTTGTGACCAACCATTTCGTCGGTAACAAAGACTGGAACGTGCTGACGACCATTATGGACAGCGATGGTCAAACCGATCATGTTAGGAAAGATCGTTGAACGACGGGACCAAGTGCGCAGGGGCTTCTTGTCTCCGCTTTCCACCGCTTTCTCTACCTTCTTCAGCAAGTGCAGGTCAATAAAAGGACCTTTCTTGAGAGAACGTGGCATGGCTTATCCTCTAAAATTATTTGCTACGGCGACGTACGATAAATTTATCAGTACGCTTGTTGCTGCGGGTCTTCTTACCTTTGGTCTGAACGCCCCACGGAGTTACCGGGTGCTTACCAAAGTTACGACCTTCACCACCACCATGTGGGTGGTCGACTGGGTTCATCGCAGTACCGCGAACGGTAGGACGAACACCACGCCAGCGTGCAGCACCTGCTTTACCCAGAACGCGCAGCATATGCTCAGCATTGCCAACTTCGCCCAGAGTAGCGCGGCAGTCTGCTTCGACTTTACGCATTTCACCAGAACGCAGACGCAGGGTGACATAAGCACCATCACGAGCAACGATCTGAACGTAAGTACCAGCGGAACGTGCCAGCTGACCGCCTTTACCTGGTTTCATTTCTACGTTATGAACGGTAGAACCAACCGGGATATTGCGCATCGGCAGGGTGTTGCCTGCTTTGATTGCAGCATCAACGCCAGACTGAATCTGGTCGCCAGCTTTCAGGCCTTTAGGGGCCAGGATGTAACGGCGTTCGCCGTCTTTGTACAGAACCAGCGCGATGTTCGCGGAACGGTTCGGATCGTACTCAAGACGTTCAACAACTGCTGGGATACCGTCTTTGTTGCGTTTGAAGTCAACAATACGATAAGCCTGCTTGTGGCCACCACCGATGTGACGAGTGGTGATACGGCCATTGTTGTTACGACCACCGGATTTGCTGTTTTTTTCCAGCAACGGAGCAAAAGGTTTGCCCTTGTGCAGCTCAGGGTTAACCACTTTAACTACGTGGCGACGACCCGGAGATGTCGGTTTACATTTAACAACTGCCATTGTATTACTCCTCCGACTTACTCAGCGCCGCCAACGAAGTCCAGATTCTGGCCTTCTTTCAGGGTGACGTAAGCTTTTTTCCAGTCGCTACGACGACCGATACGCTGTCCGTGACGTTTAACTTTCCCTTTAACTACCAGGGTGTTAACGACTTCGACTTCGACTTCAAACAGTTTCTGCACAGCAGCTTTGATCTCTGCTTTGGTCGCGTCTTTAGCAACTTTGAGAACGATGGTGTTTGTTTTTTCCATCGCAGTAGACGCTTTTTCAGAAACGTGCGGTGCGCGAAGCACCTTCAGCAGACGTTCTTCACGAATCATGCCAGCATCTCCTCAACTTGCTTAACAGCATCAGCAGTCATTACGACTTTGTCGAAGGCGATCAGGCTAACCGGGTCGATACCAGTCGCATCGCGTACGTCAACCTTGTGCAGGTTACGTGCGGCCAGGAACAGGTTCTCGTCCAGCTCACCGGTGATGATCAGCACATCTTCCAGAGCCATGTCTTTCAGTTTCTGTGCCAGCAGCTTAGTTTTAGGCGCTTCTACAGAGAACTTCTCGACAACGATCAGACGATCCTGACGTACCAGTTCGGACAGGATGCTTTTCAGCGCGCCGCGGTACATCTTTTTGTTAACTTTTTGACTGTGGTCCTGTGGACGCGCAGCGAAGGTCACACCACCTGAACGCCAGATCGGGCTCTTGATAGAACCTGAACGCGCACGGCCGGTACCTTTCTGGCGCCATGGCTTTTTGCCAGAACCAGTTACTTCAGCACGAGTCTTCTGAGCACGAGTACCCTGACGAGCACCAGCTGCATAAGCAACAACAACCTGGTGAACCAGCGCTTCGTTGAAATCACGACCGAAGGTAGTTTCGGAAACAGTCAGCGCGCTCTGCGCGTCTTTCAATACTAATTCCATTGCTATCCCCTTACGCCTTCACAGCTGGTTTAACGATCAGGTCGCTACCGGTTGCACCCGGAACTGCACCTTTAACCAGCAGCAGGTTGCGCTCAGCGTCAACACGTACTACGTCCAGGCTCTGAACGGTTACACGTTCGTTACCCAGCTGACCTGCCATTTTCTTGCCTTTGAACACTTTGCCCGGAGTCTGGTTCTGACCGATAGAACCCGGAACGCGGTGAGACAAGGAGTTACCGTGAGTAGCGTCCTGGGTACGGAAGTTCCAGCGCTTAACGGTACCAGCAAAACCTTTACCTTTAGAGGTACCGGTTACGTCAACTTTTTTAACGTCAGCAAACAGCTCAACGCTAATGTCCTGACCTACGGTGAACTCTTCGCCTTCAGCAAGACGGAATTCCCACAGACCACGGCCAGCTTCTACGCCAGCTTTAGCGAAGTGACCCGCTTCTGGTTTGGTTACACGGTTAGCTTTTTTAGCACCAGTGGTAACCTGAATAGCGCGGTAGCCATCGTTAGCCAGATCTTTAACCTGAGTAACGCGGTTTGCTTCAACTTCGATTACGGTTACTGGGATAGAAACGCCATCTTCAGTGAAGATGCGGGTCATACCCACTTTTTTACCGACTAAACCAATCATTGTTTCAACCTCTCAATCGCTCGATGACCTGATTAACCCAGGCTGATCTGCACGTCTACACCGGCAGCCAGATCCAGACGCATCAGAGCATCAACGGTTTTCTCAGTTGGCTCAACGATGTCAACCAGACGCTTGTGAGTGCGGATTTCGTACTGATCACGCGCGTCTTTGTTGACGTGCGGGGAGATCAGCACGGTGAAGCGCTCTTTGCGGGTCGGCAGCGGGATCGGACCACGGACTTGCGCACCAGTGCGCTTAGCAGTCTCGACGATTTCCGCGGTTGATTGATCGATCAGACGATGATCAAACGCTTTAAGGCGGATACGGATTCTTTGGTTCTGCATGAGACCAGAGCTCCAATTATTTTATAAACGAAAATGATTACTCCTCAAACCCATTACGATTGATGGGAGAGTGTAACCGTTCTTACGTAGCTCCCCAATTGGGAGCATTGTTGAGTAACAAAATGAGCTACTCTGGTTCTGATTGAACCCGCTGTCAATTACGACAAGCCCGCGCATTATACGTAAATCTGGGCAAGACGCAAGTGCCGTTTAGAAATTAAGCGCCAAAGGCGCAGGATGCGTAAGAGCGCGCAACATTTCATACAATGTATTTTGCGTCGATTCTTTATTTCGAGCCGCTACGCATCTCCGTTTTTTGTGCATTGCCGGCCAGGCCGTTTATAACGAGTATGCGCTCAAACCCGTTTGAGGCCTTTTTCATGCTAACCACCCTCCCCTTTCTGCTGATCTATCTTTCACTGACTGCCTTACTGGTACATGCCGATATTCGCTACGGTCTGCTTCCCGATAAATTTCTCTGCCCGCTGCTATGGGCGGGTCTGCTCTTCCAGCTCTGTATCCATCCTGATTTTCTGCCGAGCGCGGTGGCGGGTGCGATGGCTGGATATATTGGCTTTGCCGTTATTTACTGGGGCTACTGGTTTTTCCGCCGACGTGAAGGTATGGGATATGGCGATGTGAAATACCTGGCGGCGCTTGGTGCATGGCACGGCTGGTGCGTACTGCCTACGCTTGCGCTACTCGCGGCGCTGATGGCGCTTCTTTGCATTCTTGTTTTTTCGTTAATCCGCCCTGATAAGAAGGCAATAAAAAACCCGCTGCCTTTTGGGCCATTTCTGGCAGCAGCGGGTTTATGCATAGGCTGGAAGACGTTGGTTACTCTTCCACTTTAATCTGTGACTGAAGGTAGTTCTGCAGGCCGATTTTAGCAATCAGATCCAGCTCCGTTTCCAGCCAGTCAATGTGGCCTTCTTCATCGGCCAGGATCTGGATCATCATATCGCGACTGACGTAGTCATGTACGCTGTCTGCGTAGGCAATGGCTTCACGGAGATCTTTGGCGCCTTCAAGTTCCAGCCTGAGGTCAGAACGCAGCATCTCTTCGACATCTTCTCCGATGCCCAGCTTGCCGAGATCCTGCAGGTTTGGAATGCCTTCAAGAAATAAAATACGCTCGATATATTTATCAGCGTGCTTCATTTCATCGATCGATTCATGGTACTCAACGTCGTTCAGACGTTTAAGCCCCCAGTTTTTGAACATTCTCGCGTGAAGAAAGTACTGGTTAATTGCGACAAGCTCATTTCCCAATAATTTATTGAGATAACTTATGATTTTAACATCACCTTTCATTATATAGTCCCTCCGCTTCCACTCATTGAAGCGTAGATCGGGCTACAGGGATGTCAAAAAAAAGATGGGCGCTTACGCGATCTCTTTGTATTCCGGGATCTGCATCAATTCGTCCTGCATGATCTCTCGCGCAGCACGTACGCATTTACCGCATTGATTTCCAACCGGAACAAATTTGCGTAGCTGTTGAAATGACTGAGGCTGAAACTGGCGAACGGCCTGACGTATTTTCTTGTCGCTTACACCATTACATAAACAAACGTACATAGAGACTCCCGTTCAAATTATGCGCAAAGTGTAAGTGAGAATGGTTATGATTACAATAGCACAAACGCCACAATACGGGACGGGAGCAGGCAAAAAATGCGAAATTTTGTGACAACGCCTGAGCGGCAGAAAACAAAAAAGGACGCCGAAGCGTCCTTTTTTTATTCGGGGATAATTAATTAGCCCAGAACTTTAGCAACCACGCCCGCGCCAACGGTACGGCCGCCTTCACGGATTGCGAAACGCAGACCGTCGTCCATCGCGATTGGGTGGATCAGAGTCACAACCATCTTGATGTTGTCGCCTGG
>NZ_QPFW01000191.1:0-26010 GCF_008122455.1 Enterobacter sp. C6 | reverse complement strand
GCAGGGCGTCGCTCTGGGCGCTAAACCCGCCGTTGCCAAGATCGCTCCAGCCGTTAACGTTTAGCGGCACGCCGCCGATAAACGGCGCATGACGCTCGTCGGTTAGCTGGCCGAGCCAGGTGTAGCTTGCGGTGGTTTGCACATCCCGACGCAGCAGTTTACCCGGCACCATAAACAGCGTTCTGCTGCCTGAACCTTGCGTGATCTCGCTGCTGGCCCCCCGGGAGACGTCCAGCGATTCGTTAATCGTCAACGTGGTCTGCTGGTAGCCCGGCACCGCGAAGAGGGCGCGGCCATTGCCCGGAATGTCTGCACTGCCGCCGTTATCCAGCGACACGGCGACGCGCGGATCCTGGGTATCTTCCGGCGTTGCCACGTTCACCGCGACGGCGGAAGCAGGGCGCCCGTCGCTCCAGCGGCCCAGCCACAGGCCAGAACGCGACAGCGCGAGCGTTGAGCTGTAGTTGCCGCTGCTGCTGAGCGTATGGCGCCTGTCCTGACGATCCCAGGCGTCGCTGACCGTCAGGCTGCCGTTGCCGTATCGGCCGCCCTGTCGCGTATACGCCGAGGCGTTGACCGAGTCGCTATTAATGCCCGAGGCGTTGAGGCCAAATTCATTTTCTCCGCGCGCGTCGGTGTACCAGTTATGCGAGGCGCTGTAGGTCATCTGGTCTTTTTGACGCTGCTGGTGCTGCCATGTCGCGCCCAGCGAGGTATAGCTTGATGCATTGCCCTGGCGGTTGTGCGCCATTGACACGCTTACGCTGAGAAATCCGCCCTTGTCGCGCCCCTCCTGAGCGTGGTCGTTACGCATAAACAGGTTGATGCTGCTGTTAACGTTCAGACCTCGCACGCTGAAGGCGTTGCTCAGCCCACCCTGCCACGCCTGCGAGCGCGAGCGGGTCATGTAGACGCTGTCCCATGGAAGCCCCTGGTCGTGACGATCGTCGCGATCCGGGAGCTCGCGGCGCGAGACGTAGCGCCCTTCGTTGCGGTTATCCGAGTAGCCCAGGCTTGCGTACCAGCTGCCGACGGGCACGGAAAACATCACCGACAGCGAGCGGTAGCAACCGCCGATCGCGTCAAAACCGGTGCTGAAAGAATCACAGCTCTCCGCCGACAGCGCGTTACGGTAGAAGCTCAGCGAAAAGCCGTCGTTGTAGCTCACCTGCTGGATATTGCCCCGCTCGCCTTTGCTGCCATAGAGGTAGCTAAAGCGGGTGCTCAAGACCCCGTCAACGGGGCCAGCGTTGAACCCGCGGCTCCAGTCGAGCGCATTTTCCATGAACTGGTGCTGTTTTGTGGTGGTCGCGCCGCTGGTCAGCGCCAGCGTTGGCGTAACGGGCAGGCGAACGCCCGCCTGCGCCACGGCTGAACGGGATGCGTCAGTACCGTCATTGTCCGTTTCTCCCGCCTGCACAAACCACTCCACGCGGTCAAACGGCGTAATGCCGGTACGCGTAAACGGCACCTGCTCGGTGCGCGTCAGGCGGTTATTTTCATAGACGGACAGGGTCACGGTGTAGCTGCCGTCCGGGAAGGCGCGTGTATCCAAGGTTTGCGCCCCGGCATTCAGGTAAAAGCTGGCCAGCAGCTGGTTGCCGCGGCGGGCGTCGATACGCGCGTCATGGGAAAGCAGCACGGTAATCGGGGTTCCCTTCGACTGCTGAACCGGATTCATCCATGCCCTTGTCGAACCCGCGCGCAGGCCGCGAATTTTGCCCAGCGGCAGCTGGCTCAGCGTGATATTTCCGCCGGCGTTACTGAACAGATCGCGGGTATCCATATCGCCAAGCTGGACATAGTACTGACGCAAAATGTCCTGGCGGAACCAGGCGTTGTTGACGGTGATGTCCTGCTGCTGCTGGTGCTTTGAACGCTGCCCCAGCCAGGTCCAGTCGAGATTCACATAGCCGTCCTGGGTGAGCGCCAGCGCGCCGTTCCCCTGCACGGTGGCTGACTGGTAATTCCTGTCGGCCACAAAATTAATATTCTGTTGATGGATGAGAGCTTTTTCGCTGTCCTGCGTGGGCTGATACCACTGATTTTCTGCGGTGGCTTTAGGCAGAAATGTCTTGTCCAAAAACAGGTTAATGCGGGCGTTATTCTCATCATAAATAATGGCCGCGCGGTCGGTATCGATGTAATCACAGCCCGTTGCGGAGCCGTTGCTGTTACAGGCCAGGTTGCCGTTACGGGCAAGCGGAACGGCCAGCGCGGCGGACACGGTGGCGACGAGAGCGGGATCGTCATTAAACCGGCGTTTGATAGCCGCTACCACGTTTTCAGGCGCGACAAAACTGACCGTTTCAAGCGTGATATCCGTTTCAAAAAGACCAAGCGATTCGCCGTAGAGGTTCACCTCAGTCCAGAGGCGCTGCGTTTTTGCCAGATCTTCAAAACCTGCCGGGACGGCCATGTCGGCACAGGCGAGTTGGATGGAAGCGGGTAACAAAGCAACAAAGAGGAGAGTATTTCTGTGAAACGCCATGAACGAGCCTCGACATCATCCTGACGTCAGAGGGTAAGCACCCTCTGACGTTATTCCTTAGGTGCTGTGGTGTTACGCACCGCCTTCCGTGGTTGTCGCTTGCGTCAGCATCAGGCTGACAACACCGCTGTACTGACCGGTTTTCAGAATACCTTTGGTGGTCTGAGAAATGGTCAGGGGCAGCACCGCTGAACCGTTTTCAATGCTGCCCGGGAACAGTTCGGTGCCGGTATATTCAACATCGGCGGTGGTGAGAGTCTTATCGCCCAGCTTTACCGTCATCGGGATGGTGTCAGCGCCGTCGGCATTCGCCAGCTTCGCCGCGCTGACCAGACGAACCTTCACGTTGCTGGTCGCGGAGTTAGACCATACCTTGGTGTTCAGACGGTAGCTTTCCAGACCGCGACCGGGCAGGTACTGCATATCGATGCTTGCCGGCAGCGGCGTGTTATCGGCCTGGGTCATATCCAGCTGTGAATCGACGCTGGCGTTGACGGTAATATCCTTTTGAATCGCCAGCGCGCTAACGGACGTGGTCATCGCGGCAACAATCATCAGAGGTTTAAAATACTTACGCATTGATATCTCCATATTTACAAATGAGCACCCTGGCTCTTTAAACAAACCCTGTGGGGGTTTTTACAGTGACGTCGTGTTATTGCACGACGGGTAAATCAGCTTCTTCAGCGGTTTTATTCAACCAGTTGAAGTAGCGGAATTTATATTTCTGTCCTTGTACCTTCGCGAGCGTTTTTAATTTCCGCTCGGTGTCCGGATAAATCGTCGCGTCTTCTTTAATCCATTTACACGATGAATCTGCATCACAAATACCGATCTCTCTCAGCGGCACGCGCAACGTGCCGTTGTTTTTTAACGTTCCCCTCTGAGGGTCAATCGACAGTGAAACCACACTTTTTTCCGGGGCGAGGTGGATCAGGGCGCCCCAGATCACATTGACGCCCAATGTCGCCGTCGCAGCCGGGCTTTCTGTCTTGCCGGGAATAATGCTGTCAGGCTGCTTTACCCCTTCAAAATAGACGCGCCAGGTGGTCTCTTTTTCCGGTGGCGTAAGCGATACCAGACGAACGACGCGCATTGCGCCTGCCGCGAGAGCAAATTTTTCTGGCGTGACAACAACGCCACCTTCTTTCCACGAGGCCACATCAATCTCTTTTTCCTGGGCCGTGCCGGGATTAAGAATTTTCTTTTGCCTCACCCGAATGAACTGAATATCATCCGTTTTCGACGCTACCTTAATTTGCGCCGCACCGGACCTGTCCACATTCAGTTCCATGGGGTACACGCTCATATTGGCCATTGCCATTTCTGAGAAAAATGGCAATGACAGCGCGGCGACATAAAAGGCGGTTGTCATGTTCACTCTATTTTTCTGTTTCACATTCAGTCTGCCTGCTCTGAGTTCATCGGCGGCGCGTTAACACCAGGACACCGTCTGCTTTCGTATTGCTTCAGGGCAGGGAAACTTTAACCAGAACAGCGGTTTGTGAAAATTTGTATTAATTAACTCGTTAAATACAGGTTTTTATCCTGCTTTTATGGCTTTAAGGTTGTATAGTTAAGCGAAAATACCGCGACCAGGGATAGGAAGAAAATTCCTTCTGATGAAAAAATAAGCAGATCAGGAGGCAGTTTTCATGTCGATGTACCAGGGATTAAAAAAGCATGCGGTAACAGCCGAGAATAAAAGATGTTTTTTATATGCAATAATTCGTTGTTATTCGATCCTGAAGCACATGCAATAAGTCTTGTTGGACAACCAGAATCTGTATTAACGCTTTCGGCGCCAGCCGTGCGGCTTTTGCAGGAATTTATAAAACACAAAGGGCACGACCTGAGTCGGGAGGAATTGATCACTCGCGTGTGGGAGGAATTTGGCTTTACGCCATCGGGAAATAATCTCAATAAAGCGGTTAGCGAATTACGTAAAAGCTTCCAGTCTCTGGGAGAGGGGCACGATTTTATCGTGACCGTGCCCCGTTACGGATTTCGTTTTGATGCCGATGTGATTTTTCAGCCCGGAGAGAATATTCCATCTGTCGACCCGCAGCCCTCGTTCGCACCGCAAGAAGTAAAGCCTCAACGCGCCTCCATGAAAAAATGGGCGATTGTGGCCGTATCGATCGTCGCTGCGTTGGGGACGAGTCTCTACTTTAGCCGACAGCAGGGGATTTTCATTCCGGCGAATCTTAAGCCGGTTAAGGAAAAAATCGCGCGTTGCAGCATCTGGATTGTCAACGATCACGGACGACCGCTGGTGCTATCGAAATTAGCGGAGCGGCTGGAGGCTAATAACGTAGCATGCGAACGTGAGGCGTACGACATTTATTATTTCAGCGCCCGCTTTACTATTTCCGCTGCAGATGAGGTGTTTATTGGTGCCTGTCCGGTCAGCAAAACCAGCCTGTGTAAAACCATACGTTACAAAAGCGGGGCACAAAAATGAAAATAAAACTTCTTTTTGGCGTGGGCGGTGTCCTGGTTGGTTGTTCGCTGGCATTTTTTTACTTTTCCGGCAGCGTGGGTAAAAAGGATGTGCTGGCCTGCAGCACTGAATTTAATTTCACGCGCAATGAGGGAAAAGCCAGTGAAGTGAAGGTCAATACCGTTGCCCAGTTCTATTTTCATCGGGACGGTACCGGGTTGACCACCTACAAAGGCGCGGCAAGAGCGGGTGGGCAATGTTTGATCGTTGACAGGGATGTGGACTTTACCTGGCAGCAGCGTGACGATGATAACGTCATCGTACTGAGCTACACCAAAACCTGGCGTCGGCACAATGACAATACGCCTGATGCTCAGTGGGGTAGCTTCGCCAATCCGACCGCTCGCTACTACCTTACAATCTCTGAACTCGCGCCTTCCGTGTGGCTGATTCAGGACCGGCGCTATCCCACCTATATTTGCCGGGGTGAGTAGGGCATAAAAAAAGGAGAATGCCACAGGCATTCTCCTTTTTCATATCCGTTGTGCTTAATCGCGGCTGGCGAAGCCCAGGATGCTCAACAGGCTGACGAAGATGTTGTACAGCGACACATACAGGCTCACGGTGGCGCGGATATAGTTCGTCTCACCGCCGCGAATGATGTTGCTGGTTTCAAACAGGATCGCACCGGAAGAAATCAGAATAAACACGGCGCTGATCGCCAGATGCAGGGCAGGCAGCTGCAGGAAGATGTTTGCCACCATACCCACCAGCACAACTACCACACCCGCCATCAGCATACCGCCGAGGAAGGACATGTCCTTACGGGTGGTCAGCACGTAGGCCGAGCAACAGAAGAACACCAGCGCGGTACCGCCCAGCGCCATGCCGATAAGGTCACCCATACCGGCAGACAGATACGCGTTCAGCATCGGCCCCAGGATGTAGCCCAGGAAGCCGGTGAAGGCAAACGCAGACAGAATACCGACCGGTTTGTCAGCGGTTTTGTAGGTCAGGAACATCAGACCATACATGCCCACCAGGGTCAGGATCAGCCCCGGAGACGGCAGCATCAGCACGGTGCTGGCGGTGGCGGTGATCGCCGAAAACGCCAGCGTCAGGCTAAGCATGAAATAGGTATTGCGCAGCACCTTGTGGGTACTGAGTAGCGATGTGCGGTCGCGCGAAGAAGTAATTATACGATCCATGAGTCACTCTCTTATGACAGATGTAATTAGCGGAAAGAATAGGAAACGGGGCGCCAGTCTCAAAGTGGTTTTACCCATCTTTACTCAGCACGTTAGCGCTGGAGGTGGTTATTTCTTCTGCAGAAGTGCGTTTCACCAGTATGAACAGCGGTTTGCGACAATTTACCAGATCAAGCTCTTATAGGTTACTGAAAAATATTGCGTTATTACCATTCGAACGCTAAGAGTTATTTCCGGATCGTCATAAAACAGACTATAAGGCGAAGGAAATGAAACCACAAACATGCACTCACTTTACGCTCTCTTTGTTAACCGCAGGGATCCTGTGCGCCAGCACGGCAGCCTGGGCGGCTAACGTGCCGGCAGGAACCGCGCTGGCCGACAAACAGGAACTGGTCAGAAACAACGGCAGTGAACCGGCTTCGCTCGACCCGCATAAAGTCGAAAGCGATGTCGAATTCAATATTATCAGTGATTTATTCGAAGGGCTGGTGGGCGTTTCCCCGGCAGGAGAAGTTCAACCGCGACTGGCGGACAAATGGGAGAACAAGGACAACACCGTCTGGACGTTCCATTTGCGCCCGGGCATCACCTGGAGCGACGGTACGGCGATTACGGCTGAGGATGTGGTCTGGAGCTGGCAGCGCCTGATCGATCCGAAAACGGCTTCGCCGTATGCCAGCTATCCGGGCAACATGCATATCGTCAACGCGGCCGATATTGCTCAGGGGAAAAAAGCGCCCGATACGCTGGGCGTAAAAGCGATTAACGACACCACGCTGGAAGTGACGCTCACGCAGCCAAACGCGGCCTTCCTCGCGATGCTGGCGCACCCGTCGCTGGTGCCGGTGGATAAAGTGCTGATTGGCCGCTTCGGGGATAAGTGGACCAAGCCGGAGCATTTCGTGAGCAGCGGGGCGTATAAGCTGTCGCAGTGGGTGGTCAACGAACGCATCGTGGCGGAGCGCAACCCGCGCTACTGGGATAACGCGCATACCGTGATTAACAAAGTCACCTACCTGCCCATCACCTCCGAGGCCTCGGATGTGAACCGCTATAAGGCGGGCGAAATTGACATCGTGTACACGGTGCCGATTAACCAGTTTGCCCAGCTCAAGAAAACCCTCGGCAGCGAGCTGGACGTCTCTCCGCAGCTTGCGACCTATTACTACGAATTCAATACCACCCGTCCGCCGTTCAACGACGCCCGCGTGCGCAAGGCGCTGAACATGGCGCTCGATAAAGACATCATTGCCGGAAAAGTATTAGGGCAGGGGCAGCGCCCGGCGTGGCTCATCAGCCAGCCGGATATTGGCGGCGTTAAGCTCCAGAACCCGGATTACGCCAGTTGGCCGCTGGACAAGCGCATCGCGGAGGCGAAAAAGCTGCTGAACGAGGCCGGATATAATGCCAGCCATCCTCTGAGCTTCAACCTGCTCTATAACACCTCAGAATCGCACCAGCGCATCGCGATTGCGGCCAGCTCCATGTGGAAGAAAAACCTTGGCGTGGAGGCAAAGCTGCAAAACCAGGAATGGAAAACCATGCTGGATACCATGCACACCCACAACTTTGATGCGGTGCGGTATGCGTGGATTGCCGATTACGACGATGCGGCGACCTTCCTGAATAACTTCCGCACCGGCGACAGCGAAAACACCAGTCAGTACAGCAATCCGGAATACGACCAGGCGCTGCTCAATGCCGCAAAAGCCAAAACTGCGGAAGAGCGGGGTAAGTACTACCAGCAGGCGGAAGATCTACTGGGGCGCGATGTGCCTGCCATTCCGGTTTATCACTATGTCCGCACGCACCTGGTTAAACCGTGGGTCGGTGGATTTACGCCGGATAAGCTCGGGTACTATTACACGAAAGACATGTACATCAAAAAACACTAAGCCTGTGCTGATAAAATCGTCGATGTGTCGTCAGTTCAACCGATTAAACACGTTTTGACTATTTTTACAGCGAACGAGTGCCACCACTCTTTACAGCACGCGGTGAGGTGTTTATAGTTCGCCTCACTTAGGAAGTGTGGCCGAGCGGTTGAAGGCACCGGTCTTGAAAACCGGCGACCCGAAAGGGTTCCAGAGTTCGAATCTCTGCGCTTCCGCCAGATATAAACCCCAGGTTACTCGTTAACCTGGGGTTTTTCTTTTTGTCTTAACGCGGATTTGCCCTTCACCAGACTCTGGCCATCCCTTCGCTTGCCGGGCGAACGAGCGTAAAACCAAATTTTGCATAAAGCTCAGGAACATCGGCCATTAAGCAAACGTACGCTCCTTTACAGGCGTGGTTATCCAGCCAGGCAACAAGCGTTTCCATAATGATTCTGCCCAGCCCTTTCCCCTGATGAAGCGGATCAACCGCGACGTCGACAATATCAAAATTCAACGCACCATCCCCCACGATGCGCCCCATACCGACCGGTTTTCCCTGAAACACTATATGCATGCCATAGCAGCTGCCGGGCAGCGCTTTTTGTGCCGCTTCCAGCGGGCGAGGGCTAAGACCCGAGATCTCGCGCAGCCGGCAAAACGCTTCTGCAGTGGGGACGGTTTCAACCACGGTATAGTTATCAGGCATAAGAGGAGCTCCAGTCGGTGTTCAGTAAAGGGTTTCAGTCTGGCAGTAAAATTGACGAAAGACGATTTTACGGACCGATCCCGTTCACACTTTTAACTTCCCGATATTCCCCTATAAAAAACTCGCGTTATCATTCACCCCGTAAATACCTTTTTATCTCTTACCGAGGCTTTGATGCTGGAGAATGTTTTCATCAGATAATCAGCTTCCCGCCCTTTTCAGGACGGACTGGTTATCGCTGCGCTTAAACCTTACGCACGCACCTGCGGGTGTGGGCTCGTTTTTACGCATGATGATTACACAGGTTTTCCAGTATGAATTTATCCCGTCAGGAACAACGTACCTTACACGTTCTCGCCAAAGGTGGACGTATTGTGCACGTCCGCGACAGTTCTGGCCGCGTCACGTCCGTTGAGTGCTACACCCGCGAAGGGCTGGTGCTGAGCGACTGTACGCTCAGCGTCTTTAAAAAACTCCGCACCAAAAAGCTGATCCGTTCCGTGAACGGGCAGCCTTACCGCATCAACACCACAGGGCTGAACAACGTTCGCGCCCAGCTGGATAATCGCTAAGCGGAATAAACAACGCCACCCTCGGGTGGCGTTCATGCATTGAACGGGATATCGTGGCGGAATGTAGGCCGGGTAAGCGCAGCGCCACTCGGCAAGAAACGCGGCGTTATGAGCGAATAAAAGCCAGAATGTCCGCGTTGATGGTATCCGCATGGGTGGTATGCATCCCGTGCGGGAAGCCCGGATAAATTTTCAGTACGCTGTTCGCCAGCAGCTTGTCCTGCAGCAGGGCAGCATTTTTATACGGCACGACCTGATCGTCATCGCCCTGCAACACCAGAACGGGAACCGTAATGGTTTTTAAATCTTCCGTCTGGTCGGTCTCTGAAAACGCCTTAATCCCCTCGTAGTGGGCCTTGGCGCTTCCGATCATCCCCTGACGCCACCAGTTCTGGATCGTGCCCTGTGAAACGTCCGCGCCATCGCGATTAAAGCCGTAGAAAGGACCGCTGGCAACGTCGAGGTAAAACTGAGCGCGGTTAGCCGCCAGCGCTTTGCGGAAGCCGTCGAAAACCTCAATGGGCGTGCCGCCGGGGTTAGTTTCGGTTTTTACCATCAGAGGGGGAACGGCGCTGACGAGCACCGCTTTGGCGACGCGCCCCTGCGGTTGGCCATACCGCGCAACATAGCGGGCGACCTGGCCGCCGCCGGTGGAGTGACCGACGTGCACGGCATTACGCAGATCCAGGCTTTCAACCACGGCTGACGCATCGGCCGCATAATGATCCATATCGTGGCCTTCACTCACCTGGTCCGAACGCCCATGACCACGGCGATCGATAGCGATAACGCGATAGCCTTCTGCAAGGAAGAAGAGCATCTGGTTATCCCAGTCATCGGCACTTAGCGGCCAGCCGTGGTGGAAAACAATGGGTTGGGCCTCTTTCGGGCCCCAGTCTTTGTAGTAAATGTTGACGCCGTCTTTCGTGGTTACGAATGCCATACTGCAGACTCCTCTGTTAAAAACAACACGACCCCTAAAGTGTAGGAGAAACCATAAAAGCGGTTGGTTTTATTCCAGTGAAGGTTATTCATTTTGCGTTCTGGGCTCTGGCGCGATCCGCCAGAGCCTTCAGGGCAGGATTTACAGCAGGGGCGTTTAGCGGTTTTCTTCAATATAGCGGGCCAGGTCCGCCGGGGTTTTCAGCACCGTTGCCACGTCAGTTGGCGGGATCATACAGCCATAAACGTCCTGAACTTCCAGCACCATATCGACTGCCAGGATGGAGTCGAGAATGTCGGATTCAATCAGTTCATCGTGAAAGCCCACCTTACGGGATAACACTTTTTCGAACAGGGCGAGAATTTCTTGTTCCATAATTTTTCCTGGAGTCATTAATTTGTGCGGGCGTAAGCGTCCAGCAGCTTGCGGTCAATTTTGCCGTTAGGATTCAGCGGCAAAGCGTCTTTTACGATAATTTGTGAAGGCACCATATAGTGCGGGACCACCTTCGACAGCGACGTTTTGATGGTATCCGGCGCCATATCCGTCACGCAGAACGCGGCAATGCGCAGCACGCTGCCGCAGGATTTCATCAGCGGCAGAACCACCGCTTCGTTGATGCCGGACATGGCCAGCAGGCGGTTTTCGATCTCGTTAATTTCAATACGGTAGCCATTCAGTTTGACCTGGCTGTCGTTGCGGCCCTGACAGTAGATGAGCCCCGCTTCATAACCCAGATCGCCGGTCCGGTAGCCGCGAAACGCTTCATTTTCCCGACGAAGTAATTTCGCCGCGTTCTCCTGCGGCAGGCCGAGATAGCCGCGCATGACGTTTTTTCCCCAGATGATCAGCTCACCTTCAGCGGAAATTTCCATTCTGCTCTCAGGCATCATGACCCCCACCGGCAGCACGGCGCTGTCGCTGTTGAGGATCGCATCCGTGATCTCGACGACGGTTGTTGCGATGGTCGCTTCCGTCGGGCCATAGGAGTTGATGATTTTGGCCTGCGGGAAACGGCGGCGGAGCTGTTTAACCAGCGCCTTATTTAACACTTCACCAATGAAGATAAAGACGTTGAGCGCAGGCAAATACTCGCTGTTGAACTGCGGGGAAAGCAGTTGCTGATACGCAAAAGAGGGGGTGGAAACCCAGGCGGAGACCGCGTTGCTTTTCAGTCGCTCCAGCCAGTTCTCTTTCTGAATATCGTCTTTGGCGTTCAGCACAATGTGTCCGCCCATCGCCAGATTCGCCAGCAAAGGGATCAGGGAGAGGTCAAAACTGAACACCGCGTGGTTCATCAGCACCGGTTTTTCCGGCAGCGAAAAGTCCTGGCTGACCCATTTCATGAAGTGCCATACGCTTTCACGCCCAATCTGCACCCCTTTAGGCTTACCGGTGCTGCCTGAGGTAAACATGATATAGGCCAGATCCTGCTCCTCCAGCACCTTGCCTGGTTCACCCGTGGCGATGAACTGCCGGGTCGCGACGTCGTAATAGTAAGGGGCATTGGCCAGATGGCAGATCTCCCGCAGGCGCTCCTGTGGGTAGATGCAGTCCACCGGGATGTACGGAATGTTGTGCAGCAGACAGCTATAAATCGCCACGGCGAACTCGGCCTGCTGGTGTCCGTACAAGACGACCGGCGTACCGGCAACAGGCTGGCAACGCTGATAGCGCTGTGCCCAGTCCGTCACGGCAGCAGAAAGCTGTAGCCAGCTTAAGGCTTCGTCGCTGCCGCTGATGGCCAGTTGCTGCGGGGAGGCGGGATCGCATAATGCCGCACGTAAGAAATCCTGCAGTTCCTGAAGATCGGAGTGATTTTTCATAGAGGTGACATTCCACTAAAGATGTAAAGGGATCCCGCGGCGCTTCCCAGCGTCAGAATTCTCCCTAAAAACGCAACGGCCGGATACTGCAAACCGCGGTGCAATGCCGGGCTGCGCTTGGCTGACCACAGCAGCATGTTATGAGTAACGGAAATCGCGCCAAACAGCGCGCCGCTGATGACGTAATGGCGTTCCAGGCCATTCCATGCCCCCATGCAGAACAGGGTGCAAAAAATACCGATATTTTGCGCCAGCGTTTTGTTCTGACGGAAAAAGTTGAACTTCATCAGGTTCATATAGACGGGCATAAAGACCACATCGCGCAGCCATTCAGACAAACTGATGTGGAAGCGGCGCCAGAAGTCCTGCGGGTTCTTTGCCAGAAGGGGCATATTGAAGTTTGCCGGAATGTTCAACCCAAACAGGCGGCCCGCACCGATGGCCATATTGCTGTAGCCCGCAAAATCAAAGTAGAGGTAGGCGCTATAGGCAATCGACATCACCACGCCCACGGTCAGCGTAAACGGCTTATGGCTCCAGGGCTGCACGACAAGTGAATCAACCAGCATGGCAAACAGGAACTTCTGGATAATGCCGGTAATGATTTGCTCTAACGCGACCAAAAACTGTTCACGGTTAAGGGCAAACACGGGCTTGCTGACGTCACTCATCCATGTCCGCCAGCGGTACATCGGGCCTGCCAGGATGATAAAGGGCATAAACAGATAGCAGAAATAGTGCAGGAAATTCTGGCCTTCTTTTTTACTGCGATAGAGCAGCACGTCCACTGCGCGGAACGTCATAAAAGAGAGGCCGATCATGCCGAGATGATGATTAACGTGCAATTTCACTAAAAATAAAGGAAGCAGCGTTAATACAATAGCTTGCCAGGTTTTTAACCATCCTTTTTCTTTTAACGCGGCGACAAGGTAAAAACTGATAAAAACGACCGCGGGAACACGGTAATCACCCTGAAAAATATAGCCCCAGCCTAATGCCGCCAGGACAGATAAGGCCGATAAATAAGTCAGGCGATGACGTAATACGCGATTGACCAGCGCAAACACCAGAGCGGATGAAAACAAATAGACAAAAAACATTCCTGAGCTATACATCATTCGGCCTCAGAACTTTTGATATTCAAAATGCAGCTGCATACTCATGCTGTCATCGACAGAGGTCCACGCGACGATAGTGATCGCCAGCAGGAGATAAAGGAAAAAAAGACGGATCGCGATTTTCATTATTTAAAGCTCTGTGCAATAAAGCGAATCATAGGAACCCAGGCCAGTTCGGAAGGGTGCAAACGATCCCAGTTCCAGCCATTCTGATAAGGCATGGCGTACATATCTAAATAAGGGATCTGGTTCTTTTCCAGAATGGTTTTAATTTGCTTATCAACCGGGCGGAAGGTATCGGTATTGTAAAGCGCCCAGGGGTTAACCGGGTCGACGATAGCAATTACCTGCACGTGACGTTCCTTCAGCAGCTGGACGGTTTTACTGAACGCGGCGATTTGCGCAGGCACGACCGGCGTGTCATCCCACTGTTGCGGCTTACCGTCCTCTTCGTAAATCGTTTTGTCCATCCACAGCGTGGCCGCGCTCTGCTGGCGTTTTTTATTTAACTCGCGCGCATTCGCCAGCTCTTTATCCCAGTCAGGGGTAATGTGGGCGGTGGGCTGCTGCGGCCACGGCTGTACCGTCTGGGGCGTGACGTTGAGCAGCGCCAGCCAGTCGTTTTTTATCATTGTGCAGACGTTTGCAAACTGGAAGCTCAGCTCGTCCCACATCAGATCGGGGTGCCAGCCAAAGACGCGCATTTGACCAAAGGTTAAATGGCTTATCTCTTTACTATTAATATGCTTTAAATAATTAACCAGCAGCGGGCGCGCCTGCGGGTCCTTCATCAGCGGATTAAAAATAGAACCGGGGAAATTATCGGCATAGATAGCCGGTGGCAGCCCTTTTGAGTAAAAGCTGTCAGGTGCCAGAAGTAAAACAACTTTACTGTTTGCGTTAAGGCTATTTTTAAAACGCGAGAACAGTAAAAACTGCGTTTCGTCATCGACAAACGCATCGCCATACGCCACAACGGGTGTGTGCAATTGCTTATTAAAGTAATTATATACAGCGTAATGTTCATCTTCTGAGGTGGCAACCTCAGACGCGCCAATGAAGAAAATCGCATTACCTTGTAAGGCATGGGAAATAGTCGCAATTTTTTCCGCTTGTTCTTTCGGCGTGCCCTCCATTGATTTAATCAGCGGCTGGAAGGTGAGGGGCGGATCGAAGCTCGTCACCAGCGGGTGAACACACAGGAACAAAATGGCCAGGGTCGCCATCAGGATATGTAAGCAAAGCGTATTTTTGATTTTCATCATCAACCAGTAACACTGCATGACAGTAATTTCTAAAATCTGTCGGTACTCAGATTTATAACAATTACACAACAAATGGCCGTCTATTTTTGTGGCATTCTATACCAGAGCGATTTAAAAGGATGAGCGTTGCTGTGTAACGGTATGTACAAGGGAGCAGAGACCGATGCGCGGTAAGCGTCTGGGTGATTTTTGCGCAGTCAAACGCCGGTGGCTAAAAATAGAAAAATTCCTGCTTTACAAGGCGCTAATAGATGTTTATAGTGCGCCTCACTTTGGAAGCGTGGCCGAGCGGTTGAAGGCACCGGTCTTGAAAACCGGCGACCCGAAAGGGTTCTAGAGTTCGAATCTCTACGCTTCCGCCAAATTCGAAACCCAGATCGTTATGCGATCTGGGTTTTTTGTTTTGAGCCGGTTTCTGCTTGCGTGCTGAAGAGGCGCTGGAACGGTGCTCTGGCATCCGTCACGCGGGTGCGCCGCTGATCAAAAGACGTACACAGAACCCTGTTCTATTTTTAGCACAACGTTTTGTTTTATATTTTTTAACGTCCAGCCCTATGCTATTCCTGTTTTTAATGGCCATATGATTTTTCATATAATAAGACGCTGTCTCCATTACACGAGGCACAAAAGAGAACAGGTTCTTAATAATCTTTCATGTTTCATTTCATTTTCTGCAAGTAGTTTGGCCTGACGCGCAAAACTGATTAAATCATGGTGTGGATCACTGCCGACAGAGCATAACTAAAATATAATGGCGGTATCGTTCTGAAGCAGGGTTTATTCGCTTCAAAAAATTACTGTTACCCACCATGAATGGAAGACATGATGAGAGGAAAAATCCCCAAGAGCGAGCTGCTGGTGACGTTCGAAGTTGTGGCGCGTCACGAAAGCTATACCCGCGCGGCAGAAGAGCTGGCGTTAACGCAGAGTGCAGTGTTCAGACAGGTGACGGCCCTGGAGGAGTTTTTACACACCTCATTATTCAATCATGCCAAAAAGCGGATTTTTCTGAATGCAGCAGGCAAGCATTATTTGAATATCGTCAAAGAGACGCTTAATAAGCTGGAACGCGATACAAATATGATAATGTCCTGGCAGCCTGCCGTTCAGGTTGTGGAGCTGGCGGTAAATCCCACCTTCAGTACGCATTGGCTGATCCCTAATTTATGGGAGTTTAATAAATTAAATCCTGATATTATTGTTAACATTCACTCGCTGGCCAATATCGGCGATTTTTTAAATCGCGAATACGATGCGGCTATTATGCGTGCCGATTTTTGTCCCCCGTGGTCGGAAGTCGATTATTTATTTGAAGAGGAGATCCTGCCGGTCTGCAGCCGAAGCTTGCTCCCCAGCGCGGAGCAGAAGCTGGGGGTTGAGGAGCTGCTCAGTGAGTTTCCGCTGTTACACCAAAGCACTCGCATCAATGGCTGGCAGGAGTGGTTTGCGCTGTCCGGTATTAACAGTCCGGACGTGAACCTTGGCCCGCGTTTTGACCTCCTCTCGATGCTGATTGCCGCAGTACGATCGAATCTTGGGGTCGCGCTGCTTCCCCGCTTCGCCATCCAGCATGACCTGGACTGCGGCGAGATGGTGATCCCCTGTGATGTTCCTATCCGCACCGGCAACCGCTTCATCATGACGTGGCGGGAGGAAAAGGCTCAGTCCCTGCCGTTACAAACCTTCCGCGAGTGGCTATTACAAAAATCAGTGGTATCGCCGGCCGCGTAATAACACCGGATGGCGGCAGTGCGGCGCGCCATCCGGTACCGACACGCTTACCAGTCAATACCCTCCTGCGCCTGAATACCGCTGTCAAATGCGTGTTTTACCGGGCGCATTTCGCTGACCGTGTCGGCAAGCGCCAGTAACTGCGAGTGACAGCCGCGTCCGGTGACGATCACGGTCTGCTGCACCGGACGGTTCTCAACTGCCGCGATCACCTCCTGAGTATCCAGATAGTGATAAGCCAGCATATAGGTGAGCTCATCCAGAACCACCAGGTCGTAACTCGGGTCAGCCAGCATGCGCTTGCTCTCCTGCCACACCGCCGCTGCGGCCTGAATATCCGTCTCCCGGTTTTGTGTCTCCCAGGTAAAGCCGGTGCCCATAATGTGGAACTCGACGCCGAGCGGATGCAGGGTGTTGTATTCACCATTATCCCACTGGCCTTTAATAAACTGCGCGACGCCAACGGTTTTACCGTGGCCGACGGCACGCGTCGCCGTACCGAAGGCGGCGGTGGACTTGCCTTTTCCGTTGCCGGTGAAGACGATCAGAATGCCTTTCTTCTCTGTTGCCGCCGCCACGCGGATATCAACCTGCTCTTTGCGCTTTTGCTGTCGTTGGCGGTGTTTTTCTGCGTTAGCTCGCGCTTCCATAGTGGCTCCTTAATGTCCGGCAGGGCAGGATGCACAGCGATGCTGCTGCTCAAACTGACTGAAGAAATTATTCCCTTTGTCGTCAACCAGCACAAAGGCGGGCAGATTCTCGACCTCCATCATCCATACCGCCTCCATGCCCAGTTCGGGATACTCAAGGCAGCGCAGGCTTTTCACATACTGCTGCGCCAGCAGCGCCGCCGCACCGCCGATGCTGCCGAGGTTGAAGCCGCCGTGCTTATGGCAGGCATCGGTAACCTGCTGGCTGCGGTTGCCCTTGGAAAGCATGATCAGGCTTCCGCCCGCGGCCTGGAAAGCATCGACGTAGCCGTCCATGCGCCCGCCGGTGGTCGGACCGAGGGAGCCGCAGGCCTGATTCTCCGGTGTTTTCGCCGGACCAGCGTAATAGACGATATGGTTTTTCATGTACTCCGGCATCGGCTCGCCGTTATCCAGCCGGGCTTTGATTTTTGCGTGAACAATATCGCGTGCGACCACGATAGGGCCGCTTAACGACAGCCGGGTGCCGATCGGCAGGGCAGACATATCGCGCAGGATCTCGCCCAGCGGGCGGTTCAGGTTGATCTGTACGGTTCGGACGTCGTGTTCCTCACGGCTGGCGTCGGGGATGTATTTCCCTGGATTATGTTCCAGCTTCTCCAGCCAGATACCGTGCTTGTTGATTTTCGCTTTGATATTGCGGTCGGCGGAGCAGGAGAGCGCCATGGCGACAGGGCAGGAGCCGCCGTGACGCGGCAGGCGGATGACGCGAATATCGTGCGCGAAATACTTGCCGCCAAACTGGGCACCGATGCCGAATTCGCGGCTGGCGTTGAGCAGCGTGGCTTCCAGCGCCGTATCGCGGAACGCCTGGCCCAGCTCGTTCCCGCTGGTGGGCAGGTTGTCATAATATTTTGTTGAGGCCAGCTTCGCCACCTTCAGCGCCTGGTCGGCAGAGAGGCCGCCGACCACAAAGGCAATGTGATACGGTGGACAGGCCGCGGTACCGAGCGACTTCATCTTCTCGATCAGGAACGCGGTGAGCTTCTCCGGCTGCAGAATCGATTTCGTTTCCTGGAACAGCGCGGCTTTGTTAGCCGAACCGCCGCCTTTATTGACAAACAGGAAGCGATATTCGCTCCCCGGCGTCGCGCTGATGTCTATCTGCGCCGGCAGGTTGGTTTGGGTATTAACCTCGGTATACATGTCCAGCGGTGCGTTTTGCGAGTAGCGCAGGTTACACTCGCTAAAGGTGGTATAAATCCCTTTGCTCAGCGCTTCGGCATCATCACCGCCGGTCCAGACGTGCTGGCCTTTGCTCGCCACAACGGTAGCCGTGCCGGTATCCTGACAGTTTGGCAGGACGCCTTTTGCCGACACTTCGGCGTTGCGCAGCAGCTGCAGAGCGACATACTTATCGTTACTGCTGGCCTGCGGGTCGTGCAGGATGCTGGCTATCTGCGTTAAATGTCCGGCGCGCAGGAAAAATGAGGCTTCATAAAAGGCCTGCTGGGCCAACAGGGTCAATGCCTCAGGCGCCACCTTAATGACCTCTTCGCCCTCAAGCTCCGTCACCGTAACGTGCTGTGTGCTGAGGAGTTCATATTCCGTCGTATCGTTACTCTGAACAAACAGTTCCTGCCAGACAAATGGTTTAGACATAGTACTTCTCACTTTGTGGTTGTTTTTGCCGGGCGCTGGCGCAGCTGCCGCGCCCGGCTGACAAAATCACAGTCAATGGGCTAAAAAGAGGCTGGCCTGCGTCGCCCCGGCAACATACGCAATCGTCTGCTGGGCGCGGACGCTATTCCCGGCGGCATCCAGCGGTGGCGAGTAGACCGCGATGGCGTATTGACCGGGCACGATGGCAACCATGCCGCCGCCGACGCCGCTCTTCGCCGGGATCCCAACGGTGTACAGCCATTTGCCGCTGCCGTCGTACAGCCCGGCAATCACCATTTCCGCCAGAACCTGCGGCACGTAGCGTTCATTCAGCAGTTGCTTACCGTTGAAAGGCGATTTGCCCTTGTTCGCCAGCACCGCGCCCATTTTGGCGAGCTGCTCAACGGTGATGTCTACGGAACACTGGCGGGTGTAGATTTCGACGGCTTCACGGGTATCGCCATAAAAGCTGTTATAGGAGGCCATCAGCATCGCCAGCGCCTGGTTATGCTGATTGGTCTCCATTTCCGATTTGAACACCGGCTCGTTGACGGTCAGCGAGGCATCGGCCCACGCGTTCAGGTTATTGAGGATCGTGTTCCAGCGGTCGGTCTTATCTTTCGCCTCAATCAGGCTAACCGTGCTCATCGCCCCCGCATTCACCAGCGGGTTTTCCGGCGCACCTTTGGTCAGCTCAATGGCTAAACCGGAGTTGAAGGGCAGACCGGTCGCACTGGCGCCGAGTTTATCCAGCACCTCCTGCGGACCGCGCTGCTCCATCGCCAGCGCCAGGGTGAAAACCTTGCTCAGCGACTCCATTGGAAACGCTTTTTTCACGTCGCCAACCTGGTAAATCTTGCCGTCGACCGTGGCGAGGGTGATGGCGAAATTGTCGGGGCTATAGGTCGCCAGGGCAGGGATGTAGTCGGCGACCTTCCCCTCATGATTACCTTTGAATTTTTGGTGAGCCTGTTCAAGCAGCTGCGCATAGTCCGGCGCGGTTTGCGCCAGCGTGGCAGCGCTAAACATCAGGCTGACGGATAAGAGGCTGACGCCGAAAATGTTTATCTTCATGGGGCTTTCCTGTACATCGGAAGACGAAAGGCCAACCACGGTTGGCCTTTGTAATCAATACATGGCGATTTCAGTTTCTGAAGCAGAGCTTTCTTTGGCCGGAACCTTGCCGCGGCAGCCGGCGCCGAAGTGCTCGCCTTCCCAGCGACCGACGATAGCGGCACCCATTGCGTTACTCATCACGTTGGTGGCGGAACGGCCCATGTCGAGGAACGGATCGACGCCCATCAGCAGAATCAGACCCGCTTCCGGAATGTTGAACTGGTTGAGCGTGGCGGCAATAACCACCATCGATGCGCGCGGCACGCCCGCCATCCCTTTAGAGGTCAGCATCAGGATCAGCAGCATGGTGATCTGCTCGCCAATGCTCAGTTCGATGTTGCACGCCTGGGCGATAAACACGGTCGCAAACGAGCAGTAGGCCATTGAGCCGACCAGGTTAAAGGAGTAGCCGATGGGCAGGACAAAGCTGGCAATCCTGGAGGAGACGCCGAATTTTTCCAGTTTGTTCAGCGTGCCCGGGAAAGCCGCTTCTGAACTTGAGGTCGTAAAGGCCAGCAGCGCAGGTTCGAGAATCGCTTTAGTCAGACGACTGATGCACGGACCGACAATCATCGTGGACAGGCCAATCAGAATCGCCCACAGCAGGCCGAGCGTCATGTAGAACTCGCCCATGAAAATACCGGCGCTGACCATCACGCCCAGGCCGCGTTCGGCAATCAGTCCGGAGATCGCGGCAAATACGGTCAGCGGGGCAAACAGCATGACGTAACCCGTCAGCTTCAGCATCACGTGCACCAGAGAGTCGAGCACCTTAATGATGGGGTCGGCTTTCTCACCAATAGCTGCCAGGCTGCAGCCGAGGAAAATCGAGAACACCACGATTTGCAGAATCTCGTTGCGGGCCATCGCATCAACGATGCTGGTCGGTACCGCGTGAGAAATAAACACTTTCAGCGTGAACGGCTCGGACTGAACGGCCGCAACGGCCCCGGCGTCATGGGGAACAAAGTTAATGCCTGCGCCAGGCTGGAAGATGTTGACGATAACCAGCCCCAGGGCGATGGACAGCAGCGAAGCGCAAATAAAGAGGAAAAAGGTTTTGGAGAATATACGGCCAAGCGTTTTAGCATCACCCATTTTGGCTATGCCGACCACCAGGGTGGAAATGACCAGCGGGGCGATAATCATTTTCACCATGCGTAAGAATATGGTAGTGAAAATAGAGATATCCTGTGCGTACGTTTTTGCTGTATCTGCTGATGCCATATTATTAATGACCACCCCGGCAATCATGCCGAGTATCAAACCTAATATGATCATTTTCGTTAAGCTTATTTTTTTCATGTTTACTCCATCGGATAAAGGTTGGTTAATGTGTAGGGTCGCGTGCGCCTGAGCCCTGATGAACCGCTCAGACGCACGTTTGTTGTGACCAACCGCATGAATTATCTGGAATACAGTGATACAGCAAATATCTATATCCCAATGGACGTTGTTGTATTTGTAGTGTTACAGATCAAACTCGATACTTAATAACGGTGCATGCTGCTGGGCACCATAGACATCATTGTCACCGACGTTGCCGGAGATAATATCGCGAGGCATGACGATTTTGACCGCATTGGCCGGATCGAACCAGATAATGCGATGAATAAAGTCAGGCTTAACGTTATATAAACGGGCAATAAGCTGCGGCGTTAATTGCTCCGAGGCTTTTACCCGCTGATAGTCTTCACGCGTTTTAAATAAAATATCCAGAACCAGCTCATACGGTCCGGCGTTTTTAGAACGAATGACCTGCGCCAGTGAGCAAATACCCTGTTTCATAGCTGAACTCCTTCTGGCGTGACCTGCTCGAGGTGGAAATCAAAACGCAGCGCGTCGCTCGCTTCGATCAGGTGGTAGATTGAGAACTCATACACCGGGCCGCTCTGAATGTCGGAAGGGGAGAACGGGAACGCGAGATTGCCCGCTGTTGCGATCCGGTTTTCATAGCCGTAGTGCAGCAGGGTAGAGCGCACCAGCGAACAGACGCTGTTGGCGATATCCTGGGTGGGGGCCACTACGTCCAGCAAAATACCCAGTTCGTGCCCGGCGGACTGCATCGGCTCATGGTTGCCCATCACGCCATTCTTTCCGTACAGGTGGAACGTCATGCGGATGCTGTCGTCATTCAGCGAGAGGTTGCGCTTCACGCTGACCTGCACTTCTTCGAGGATATTATCGATCCCGGCAATCATGATCGGATCGCGCGTACCGGCAATGGTCAGACAGCGGAAGCCGACCCGGCGGGCGCCTTCCAGCTTCAGCGCGTACGGCGTTTCTTCGTGGCGGGAACCGCTGACGTACACTTCGCCCTCGTTGACCGCTTTGAAGCTGCACCCTTTCAGGTTCAGAACGCCGCCCGGCCCCGGCAGGAAGTACGGGTCAGATTTCTCGTACAGGGTGTGCGCCGCCGCCGACGTTTCGGTGAATTTACGCTTCGGATTAAACGTTTTCAGCGTAAAGCCGTTATCGTCAATGATGCCCATCGCGCAGTCGGAGCCGGACCCCGGCGTAGCGGCAATCGCCGCGCACTCGAGGATCTTACCGCAGTGCAGCGCCAGACCTTCATCGAAGCCCTGCATGATGGGCAGCGCGGCAAAGCAGGCCGGATCGTACGCCCGTCCGCCCAGCACCACCTGCGCCCCGGCCGCCAGCGCCCGCTGGAAAGGCTCGATACCCATCTGCGCCACGATATAGGTGCTCTCTTCGATAGCCTCGTGGGTCAGTTCCGGGACGAAATCCAGGGCGGTGATTTTCCCGTCATCCAGCGCCTGATGCACGGTGGCTTTATCGACATCCGACGGGATCAGCGCCATGGAGAATGAGAGTTTCTCTTCCTGAGCAATCTCAAGGATTATCTGGCGGCACCACTCCAGATGAGGCGCGGCGCCGGACCCACCGGCGGTACCGATCACCACCGGAATGTTGTGCTTAACGCCGGCCACGATCATATAGCGCAGATCGCGTTTTACCCCCGCCCGGTCGGTGAAAGGCTTACCTGCCCCCAGGTAGTGTGGGCCAGGGTCGGAAGAGCCTGCGTCGACCGCAATAAGATCCGGCGATGCTTCCATGGCCTTCCGAAAGCTCTCTTCCGGGAAGCCATAGCCCAGGATAGCCGTTGGCGATAAGATCTTAAATGTACGTGCCATCTTTTAATCCTTAGTCTGCAACAGTGCGATGGTGCGGTTCATTTCGTTAAACACGATGTTAAGACCTTCATCGAAGCCCATGCCCGGTTTGATCAGCATGCGCATCGGGCGAGCGGCGAGGGCCACGTGCACGCAGGTGCGGGCGCTGATTTCCGTTTCGTTACAGGTACCGCCCTGATAGGCTTCCATGCCGTGCTTGTTGCAATACAGCACCGCATCAACGATGTTGTGAATACCGCCCAGGTCCGGGGTTTTAATCTGCACCATGTGGCAACTGCCCGCATCGGTGAAGTCCACAATGTCCTGATAGGTGTTACACCACTCATCGGCAACGATTTTCACGCCGGAACCCAGACGCATCAGCTCGTGGGTGATGGCGGTCAGCAGGCGGATCTGATCCGGCTTGTTACCCGCATCCACCGGCCCTTCAATGTACAGCGGCAGGCCCTGAGCCTCTTTTTCGAGGCTGGCGATATAGGCGGCGCAACGTACCGGATCCATATCGAAAATCAGACCGATGGTGCCGTACACGTCAATGTGCAGCGTTGGGCGATAGCGCGGGCTGGTGCGCAGGCTCAGGATGCGGTCGGATAACCAGCGTACATATTCCCGCAGTTTTTCCCCTTTCAGGCCCAGCTTCTCTTCCACGTTGTTGATAAGCGCGTGTGGCAGTACGTCAACGCCTTTGAGGATCATCTTGTCGACGGCGATATAGCGGTCGTCGCCGCTCTGCCCAAATAACGGAATGGCCTCCGGAACGCACGGCAGCTGCCATTCATCACACACGACTTCCGTTTTCAGGCGGCCGGTCGCCAGTGCCGCCGCGTCGAGCAGCGCCTGCGACAGACCATAGCGTACGGCGGTATGCAGCAGATGGCCGTCTATACGCAGTTCGTCAAAGAAACGGGCATTCGTCAGGAACCGGTCAACGTCACGGCCTTCCAGCAGCGGCTTGATGTGATCGTTGAGGAACGGAATGAAGTGTTCAGCCAGGAACAGCGGGTCACGACCGCCTGCCCCTGAATATTGCACCGCTGCACAATCGCCCACCGCCACCGCGCCGTTTTCCAGAATCAGCTGTACGGATACGCATTCACCCGCCTGACGAACGGACGTAAATCCAGGCGTTACCGGATTGCCGGTATAGATAAACCCGTCATGACCGGCGCCGTTTTTGATGGCCTGCTGATCGTCGAAATAGAACGAGGAGTAGCCTGCGGTGAAAAGGGCCTGCTTAATTTTCATTATGGTCTTCCTATTAATTTACTGTGGGATACCGCGTTGATGTCATCAACAACCATCTGGAATGAGGGCTTACGGCCTTCAAAACGCGCGCGCTCGGCGACGTAATCGTGATGCAGGGCGAGGATATCTTTCGGCAGCGGAACCGCACCGGCTTCCAGCACGCGAATGGCACCGGCGTTATCACGCACCGGCAGAATTTTGCCTGCGTTGCAGGAGGCAGGGGCGAACGGTACGTCCAGTACGCCCGCTTCAAACGCCAGCACCGTCCCGCGCGCGACATCGCCGTTGCCCAGTTCGAAGACTTTCTTCAGCACGGCGCGGACTTCGCTCTTAATGAGCTCGACTTCCTGCTCGACGGCGGCGCACGGCGGGAACTTCTGATCGCTGACCATGTTGAGCATCTGACGCGAGGCCTTCAGCCCCTGGGCATTTGCGGCGGCGGTCGGAATACCGAACGCCTCGTGCGGGCTCTTGGTGATCACTTTGGTCGCCCCGGACATACCGGCAACCGCTGCGCCCCAGGAGATAATGGCAAACGCTTTCGACTCATCTTCCGGGAAGCCGCCCATCCACTGGTGGAAGACGGTACTCAGCTCGTAATCGTCAAAGCCGTGGTTATGGAAATATTCGTGGGACAGCTCGCGCAGAGCCTGAATCGCGGCGATATCCTGCGTCAGGCTACCGACCTGGCCGTAGCCGACGGTAATTGACTTCACGCCCTGCTCCAGCGCCAGCAGACCTTCGATAATCGCCACCGAGTGGGACACAAACGGCGGGATCAGGGTGCCGGTCAGCGGGCCAAACGGTTCACGGTTAATGCGAATGCCGTTCTCCTCGTACAGGCCCATCAGGCGGTCGCAGTACTGCCAGTCGCGGATAGATTTTTCCAGAGTGACGCGCTTGGCGTACGGAATGTTGTAGGAGATACCGCCGCCTTCATAGCTGGTAAAGCCGCTGGCCATCGCGATCTCCGCCAGCAGGCGCGCATCCGGCGTGCCGTGACGTACCTGAATCGGTTTCTCCAGCGCTTCAGTCATGCGGCGGCAGGCGGCGACGCCGTGGTTGACGACCGGTAAGCCGTTAAGTTTGGAGGTGCCCGCTTCGATGGATTTTTGGATCCCTACCGCCGCCTCTTCATAGCGATTCAGACGGGTGTAGGCATCGATGGTACTGGGCAGCAAATCGCAATCTTCCTGCAGCGTTTTGAGCAGGGCGATATGTTCATCCATCAGCGCTACGCCTGCGCGCGGCTGGCTCAGGGTTTTACCTTCCTGGTCCGCCTTCAGTAGGGCGTGAGAAAAGCGTTTTTGCTCAGGAATGGTTTGCTGGTACTTCACGCCATCTTCGAAGTTCTCAACGTCCTTGCCGGTTTGCCAGGTCTGCAAGACCTGTTGCCGCTCAGTCATGAATTCGTCATGGGTTAGCTTTTTATTTCGAAGTTCCATTCGTTGCTGCCTTAGGTTTTATAGGGTTAAACATTGAATACTGGTGCGAGCCGCCGCCTGCGGGTCCAGCCTGGCGACGTTCGCCAGCAGAGGAAGCAGACCTTTTGCATCGCGGTAATAGTCAAACTGCCCGGGTAAAAGAACGCGTCTGCTGCCGTCGT
This sequence comes from Enterobacter sp. C6, assembly GCF_008122455.1. Lineage (NCBI taxonomy): Bacteria > Pseudomonadati > Pseudomonadota > Gammaproteobacteria > Enterobacterales > Enterobacteriaceae > Enterobacter > Enterobacter sp. C6. The sequence goes on along the minus strand of NZ_QPFW01000191.1, from coordinate 393 downwards.
CCAGCTCGCGGTACTTCAGCCAGCGGTGAATATCGAACTGGCTGGCGCGGGAGAGCCATCCCCCGGAACCCACCACTTTGCGCACGGTGGTCAGATCGCGCCCCATCTGCAAATCGACGTTGCCTACGCAGGTACAGACCTGTTTTTTGGTGCCGGCATGGCGCTCGCTGGCGTACCCCACGCACAGCCCGGCCAGCAGCGTGTCGAAATGCTTTTCTTCTTCGGTAGCAGGGAGGTAGTCCGGATGCGCGACCAGATGGCGCAGATAGCCATAGAACGCTTCCCTGCGCTGAGGCTGGTGGGCGAACACCGCGTTCACCAGTTCCTGCGTACTTTCGCCAACCACCACCGCCGAGACGCGCATGCCGAGGTCGCCCTCTACGGTGCGTTTCA
>NZ_QPFW01000190.1:0-25912 GCF_008122455.1 Enterobacter sp. C6 | reverse complement strand
TGGATTCGAACCAGGGAATGCCGGTATCAAAAACCGGTGCCTTACCGCTTGGCGATACCCCAATACCGCGGAGAACCGCAAAATCGAAGAAATATGGCTGGGGTACCTGGATTCGAACCAGGGAATGCCGGTATCAAAAACCGGTGCCTTACCGCTTGGCGATACCCCATCCGTGCAACGCTTACCCGGGAATGGTGCGGGAGGCGAGACTTGAACTCGCACACCTTGCGGCGCCAGAACCTAAATCTGGTGCGTCTACCAATTTCGCCACTCCCGCAAAAAAGATGGTGGCTACGACGGGATTCGAACCTGTGACCCCATCATTATGAGTGATGTGCTCTAACCAACTGAGCTACGTAGCCATCTTTTTTCGCGTTACCTTATCGGCGTTGCGGGGCGCATTATGCGTATAGACCCTTGCAGCGTCAACACCTTTTTCAACGAAAATAGCCGGAATGTGACTGTTTGGTTAGGTTGCGAACAGCGTGACCGAATATTCGGCAATTATTGGTTATTAATCGTTTTTAGCTGTGCAAAAGCGGGGCAAAAAAAATCAGGCCCCGCAGGGCCTGATGATGAAATACGCGATTATTTGTAGGCTGACTGGTGAACGCCTACCGCACGTCCTGACGGATCGTTCATGGATTTGAACGATTCATCCCATTCAATCGCTTTGGCAGACGAGCAGGCGACGGACGGGCCACCCGGCACACACTCCGCAGCGCTCGGTACCGGGAACAATTCTTCAAAAATTTCACGGTAGAGATACGCTTCTTTCGAACCCGGCGTGTTGTACGGGAAGCGGAAGCTTGCGGTTTCCAGCTGCTGGTCAGAAACCTGTTTCGCCGCGACCTCTTTCAGGGTGTCGATCCAGCTATAACCTACGCCATCAGAGAACTGCTCTTTCTGACGCCACGCCACGCTCGCCGGCAGGTAGGATTCAAAACATTCACGCAGGATATGTTTTTCCATTTTGCCGTTGCCGCACATCTTGTCCTGCGGGTTGATGCGCATCGCCACGTCGAGGAATTTCTTATCCAGGAACGGCACGCGCGCTTCCACGCCCCAGGCGGACATCGCTTTGTTGGCACGCGCACAGTCGAACATGTGCAGCGCCTGCAGTTTACGCACGGTCTCTTCGTGCAGCTCTTTGGCATTCGGCGCTTTGTGGAAGTACAGGTAGCCGCCAAACACTTCGTCAGAACCTTCACCGGAGAGCACCATCTTGATGCCCATCGCTTTGATCTTACGTGACATCAGGTACATCGGGGTCGAGGCGCGGATGGTGGTCACGTCATAGGTTTCAATGTGATAGATCACATCGCGGATCGCATCCAGACCTTCCTGCACGGTGAAATGAATTTCATGGTGCACGGTCCCCAGGTGGTTTGCCACTTCCTGCGCGGCTTTCAGATCAGGTGCGCCTTCCAGGCCCACGGCAAAGGAGTGCAGCTGTGGCCACCAGGCTTCTGAGCGCTCCTGATCTTCCACGCGACGGGCCGCGAATTTCTTGGTGATCGCGGAGATCACGGAGGAGTCCAGACCGCCAGAGAGCAGCACGCCGTACGGCACGTCGGACATCAGGTGGCTTTTCACGGAATCTTCCAGCGCCTGACGCAGCTCGGCTTTGTCCGTGACGTTGTCTTTTACCGCGTCGAAATCGAACCAGTCACGCTGATAATATTGACGGATCTCGCCGTCTTTGCTCCACAGGTAGCTGCCTGCCGGGAACTCTTTGATGGTGCGGCAGACCGGTACCAGGGCTTTCATTTCAGAGGCAACGTAGAAGTTGCCATGCTCATCGTGGCCCATGTACAGCGGGATAATGCCGATATGGTCGCGGCCAATCAGGTAAGCGTCTTTTTCGCTGTCGTACAGCGCGAAGGCGAACATGCCCTGCAGGTCGTCCAGGAACTCAGGCCCTTTCTCCTGATAAAGCGCCAGGATCACTTCACAGTCAGAACCGGTCTGGAACGCGTAGCGGTCGCCGTATTCGGCGCGCAGCGCCTGGTGGTTGTAGATCTCACCGTTGACAGCCAGCGCGTGCGTTTTTTTCTCGTTATACAGCGGCTGTGCACCGGCGTTGACGTCAACAATAGACAGACGTTCGTGAGCCAGAATCGCTTTGTCACTGGCGTAAACGCCTGACCAGTCCGGTCCGCGATGGCGCATCAGGCGGGACAGTTCGAGTGCCTTTTTACGCAGTTCGCCTGCGTCAGTTTTAATATCCAGTACGCCAAAAATTGAACACATAACCTTCTCCGTTAACCCTGTTGCTTTGTAATGTTGCTTGCTTATGAAAATGCCGCAAAGGGGCAGGGCGCGCAAGCGTTTTACGGGTGAAAACGGAAATAGTGCAATGGTGGTTGCCGATCTGTGAAAAATGCGTATGTCATGAGCGCTTTTATTGATGATTATGCAATGAAAGTGCTTTTCCGTTAGATGCAGCTGTGTTTTACAGGCGAGAAAATAAAAAACCACGCCCTGAGGCGTGGTTCGGAATCAGATAATGTCGATTTCGTCGACGGAGGGGTAAATCCAGCTTGGCCGGAACGGCATCGAATCAATGTCATCAAGCTGAGAGACGCCAGAGAGGACCAGAATCGTCTCCAGACCCGCCTGGAAACCGGCCAGAATATCGGTGCGCAGGTTGTCGCCGACAATCACGGTTTCTTCAGAGTGGGCCTGCATTTTATTTAGCGCGGCACGAATGATCCACGGGCTCGGTTTCCCGACAACGAACGGCTGACGACCAGAGATTTTTTCGATACCGGCACACAGAGCGCCGCAGGCCGGATAAAAACCGCGGCCGTGGGTATCCGGGTTGGTGGCGATAAAGCGCGCACCGCTGGCGACAAAGTATGCAGCTTTATGCATCATCTCCCAGTTAAAGGATCGCGTTTCGCCAACAATCACAAAGTCCGGGTTGACGTCGGTGATGGTAAAGCCCGCTTTGTATAGTTCATGGATCAGCGCACCTTCACCCACCACGTAGGCTTTTTTCCCTTCCTGACGCTTCAGAAAATCCGCCGTGGCCATCGCCGAGGTATAAAACACGCTGTCCGGGACATCTACACCCGCCGTGGCAAAGCGGTTTGCCAGATCCTGACCGGTCTGAGAAGGGTAGTTCGTGAGAAGAACCAGAGGCATTCCTTTGTCGATGATGCGGTGAAGAAACTCCGCAGCACCCGGCACGGCAACGTTGTCGTGCATCAGCACGCCGTCGATATCACAAATTACATTCTTAATGGTCATGGACAGTCCGACATTAAAAAAAGAAGGCGTTACTATAAGGTCCGATCAACTTTCCAGCAAATGCTGCAGCAGAATTCCGTTGAGCATGGCGCGTTTGACCAGCGCGAACGCGCCAATCGCCGAGCGATGGTCAAGCTTTGAACGAACCACCGGAAGATTCTGGCGGAATGCTTTCAGCGCCTGGGTGTTAATACAGCCTTCAATCGCGGGGAGCAGCACCTTTTCCGCTTCCACAATTTCACCGGCGATCACCACTTTTTGTGGGTTAAACAGGTTAATGGCGATGGCGATAGTTTTCCCCAGATGGCGCCCCACCTGCTCGATTACTTCACAGGCCAGCGCGTCGCCTTTATTAGCGGCTTTGCAGATGGTGCCTATTTTGCAGTCGTCCAGCGTGACGCGGCTTTGGTAACCCTGTTCAAGCAGATGGCGGACGCGCTGCTCGATGGCCGTGTTGGCGGCGATGGTTTCAAGACAGCCGAAATTGCCGCAGTGGCAGCGCTCCCCAAGGGGCTCAACCTGAATGTGGCCAATCTCACCGACGTTACCGTTGCGACCAATAAAAATACGGCCGTTAGAGATAATGCCCGCGCCCGTTCCGCGGTGAACGCGCACCAGAATAGAGTCTTCACAGTCCTGGCTCGCACCAAAGTAGTGCTCCGCCAGCGCCAGCGAGCGAATATCGTGGCCCACAAAGCAGGTCACTTTAAAACGCTTTTCCAGTGCATCGACCAGCCCCCAGTTTTCAACCGGAATGTGCGGCATATAGCGGATCACGCCGCTTTCCGGGTCGACCAGGCCGGGCAGAATTACGGAGATAGCGATGAGTTCGCGGATCTTGCGCTGACAGCTTTCAATAAACTGCGCGATGGTATTCAGCAGCGCATGCTCCAGCGTCTCCTGGGTGCGCTCCGGAAGAGGGTAGTGCTCTTCCGCGATGGCTTTACTGCTCAGATCGTATAGCGTGAGCGTGGTGTCATGACGGCCCAGACGGACGCCAATTGCCTGAAAATTACGGGTTTCAGTAATAATGGAGATGGCGCGACGGCCTCCGGTGGAGGCCTGCTGATCGACTTCTTTGATCAGACCGCGCTCAATAAGCTGGCGGGTAATTTTTGTCACGCTGGCGGGTGCAAGCTGGCTTTGTTCGGCTATCTGAATTCGCGAGATGGGGCCGTGTTGGTCAATCAGGCGATATACCGCCGCACTGTTAAGTTGTTTAACGAGATCGACATTACCGATTTGAGCTTGTCCGCCAGGTGTCATACTTTTACTTACTCAGTGACGACCTCGTTACCATTAACGATGGTCTTAATAATTTTATAATCGTGTGTGAATGCCGTCAGGTTTGCAACCATACCTGGTGCAATTCCGCCGAGCTGTTTATCTACGCCCATTGCGCGAGCCGGATAAAGGGTTGCCATACGCAGGACTTCATCAAGCGCAATCCCGCAATGCTCAACCAGGTTACGCACCCCTTCAATCATGGTCAAAGAGGAACCACTCAGCGTACCGTTTTCATCAACACACAGTCCATTGCGGTAGTATATTGTTTTACCGGCAAAAATGAACTGCTCAATATTTGCACCTGCCGGTGCAGTGGCATCCGTCACCAGACAAAGCTTGTCACCTTTCAGCCGCTTAGCATTGCGAATGTTGGTGTAATCAACGTGTAAGCCGTCAGCAATAATACCGCAGTAGACGTCTGGCTCATCCAGAATCGCCCCGACCAGACCCGGTTCACGGCCTGTGATATACGGCATGGCGTTGTAAAGGTGCGTCGCGAAGGTAATGCCCGCGCGGAAACCGGCTTTCGCTTCTTTCAGCGTCGCGTTTGAGTGACCGGCTGAAACGATAATCCCGGCGGCAGCAAGTTTGCTGATGACATCCGTACCCGTCATTTCAGGTGCCAGCGTCACTTTGGTGATCACATCGGCGTTGGCACACATGTAGTCAACCAGCTCCGCATCAGGCTTACGCACGTAATTCGGGTTATGCGTTCCTTTCTTGACCATGTTCAGCCATGGCCCTTCAAGGTGCAGACCCAGCGCCTGATTAGGATGTTTGGCCAGATATTCACGCATCACACGGATACCCTGCTTCATCAGCTCATCACTGCTGGTGATGAGCGTTGGCAGATAGCTGGTGCAGCCCGATTTCTCATTGGCTTTTTGCATGATCTCCAGCGTTTCGACCGTTACCGCCTCGGCGGTATCATTGAATTGCACACCGCCGCAGCCGTTGAGCTGAACGTCGATGAAACCGGGGGAGATTACTGCTCCATTGAGTGAGCGTTGTTCAATCTCCGGTGGCAGTTCTGCCAGCGGGCAAACACGTTCAATCAGGCCATCAGCGATAACAATCGCATGGTCATCCAGAATTTCATGGCCGGTATAAATCCGACCGTGGGTTAAAGCGTACATAACGACCCCCGGTTAAAAAAAAGCGGCCGCCTCCTGATGAAGAGGCGGTTATTCAATTACAGACCTTTGATATTCTCGGCTTCTAACTCGTTGAAGTATTTCAGCGTTTTTACCTTCAGCTCCATCGTGGACGGTTCGTCACAGACGATGACGGATTTCGGATGCAGCTGCAGGCAGCTGATGGTCCACATATGGTTAACGTTGCCTTCAACGGCAGCCTGGAGCGCCTGCGCTTTCACGCCGCCCAGCACCAGAATCATCACTTCTTCGGCATCCAGCAGGGTGCCTACGCCTACGGTCAGGGCGTATTTTGGAACCTGGTTAACATCGCCGTCAAAGAAGCGGGAGTTTGCCACGCGCGTGTCATGGGTCAGCGTTTTAATACGGGTGCGGGAAGCCAGAGATGACGCCGGTTCGTTAAACGCGATATGACCATCATTACCTACACCACCCATGAACAGGTGGATCTTACCGTAAGAACGGATTTTTTCTTCATACTGACGGCATTCTGCGTCAATATCCGGCGCGTTTCCATTCAGCAGGTTAATATTTTCAGATGGAATATCAACGTGATCAAAGAAATTGCGGTGCATAAAGCTATGGTAGCTTTCCGGGTGGTCTTTCGGTAAGCCAACGTATTCATCCATATTGAAGGTGACAACATGTTTGAAGCTAACCTGGCCTGCTTTATGCATCTCAACCAGCGCCTTATAGGCTGTCAGCGGCGTGCCGCCTGTTGGAAGTCCAAGAACGAAAGGACGATCGGCAGTCGGCTTGAATGCGTTAATGCGGTTTACGATATGGCGAGCGGCCCATTTACCAACTTGTTCAGCAGTTGCCAGGGGAATCAGTCTCATTGTTCACCTCGAGAGTTAAAGTAGAAGAGTGGGCGGATGGCTATCGGAACCTGATACTTAAGCGTAACCTGGAAACTTTCAGGCCGGATCAATCCGTCTTGATTTTTTGAATGATAAAATAAGTTTTCGCTGTTAGCCAGTATAAGGGAGGGTGAATAACGATATTTGGTGACAAAAATCACAAAAAGTACGCGTTTAATTTGCGATACGAATTAATTTTTCACACACTCACAATGCCAGTGAATCATCAACTGTATCTATAGTTCGTGACACAATAAAAAAACAGAGCTGAGAACATGCCTTAAACGGGGTCTCATAGGGGGAAGAAAGTGAGTATTCTAGGTTATTTACAAAAGGTTGGTCGCGCACTGATGGTGCCGGTCGCCACGCTGCCTGCCGCAGCCATCCTGATGGGTGTCGGCTACTGGATCGACCCCAACGGCTGGGGTAATACCAGCGCGCTGGCGGCGTTCTTTATCAAGTCGGGCTCTGCCATTATCGACAACATGTCCGTGTTGTTTGCTATTGGTGTGGCTTATGGTATGTCCAAAGACAAAGACGGTGCCGCTGCGCTGACCGGTTTTGTCGGTTTCCTTGTGTTAACCACTCTCTGCTCACCGGCAGCGGTGGCCATGATCCAAAAAATCCCGGCGGACCAGGTTCCGGCGGCATTTGGTAAGATCAGTAACCAGTTTGTCGGTATCCTTGTGGGTATCATCTCCGCTGAACTGTATAACCGCTTCAGCAGCGTAGAGCTGCCAAAAGCGCTCTCCTTCTTTAGCGGCCGCCGTCTGGTCCCCATCCTGACCTCGTTTGTGATGATCGTTGTTGCGTTCATCATGATGTACGTCTGGCCGATGATCTTCGACGGTCTGGTGAACTTCGGTGAGCACATCCAGAAACTGGGTTCTGTCGGTGCGGGCGTGTACGCGTTCTTTAACCGTCTGCTGATCCCGGTCGGTCTGCACCACGCGCTGAACTCTGTATTCTGGTTCGATGTTGCCGGTATTAACGATATTCCTAACTTCCTGGGTGGCGCACAGTCCATCGAAGCAGGTAAAGCGGTTGTCGGTATCACCGGTCGTTACCAGGCTGGCTTCTTCCCGATCATGATGTTTGGTCTGCCGGGAGCTGCGCTGGCTATCTACCACTGCGCGCGTCCAGAGAACAAAGCGAAAGTGCTGGGTATCATGATGGCGGGGGCGTTCGCGGCCTTCTTCACCGGTATCACCGAGCCGCTGGAGTTCTCCTTCATGTTCGTGGCGCCAGTTCTGTATGTGATCCATGCTGTGCTGACCGGTATCTCCGTGTTCATCGCTGCCAGCATGCACTGGATTGCCGGTTTCGGCTTCAGTGCGGGTCTGGTGGATATGGTGCTTTCTTCCCGTAACCCGCTGGCGACCCACTGGTGGATGCTGATTCCACAAGGTCTGGTGTTCTTCGCGATCTACTACATGGTGTTCCGTTTCACTATCACCAAATTCAACCTGATGACCCCGGGTCGTGAGCTGGCCGTGGCCGGTAGCGAAGCGGATGGTCAGGATGTGAACGTGAGCGGTGCTCAGGATCAGGACGTTTCAGGTCTGGCGCGTCAGTACATCGCCGCTGTTGGCGGTTCTGACAACCTGACCGGTATCGACGCCTGTATCACCCGTCTGCGTCTGAACGTGAAAGATTCTTCCCTGGTGAACGAAGCGCTGGCCAAACGTCTGGGTGCTTCCGGTGTTATCCGCCTGAACAAAACCAGCGTGCAGATTATCGTTGGCTTCGTGGCAGAGAAAATTGCTAACGCCATGAAAACCACCGGTCCGGTAGCCGCAGCAGAAGCTTCTGCCGCACCTGCCGCCGCGCCAGCGGCTGCAAAACCGCAGGCAGTACCTAACGCCAAAACGGTAGCCGCGCTGGTTTCACCGGTAACCGGTGAAGTCGTTGCGATTGAGCAAGTGCCTGACGAAGCCTTCGCCAGCAAAGCGGTCGGTGACGGTGTGGCGGTGAAACCAACGGAAAAAACCGTTGTGTCTCCGGCGGCCGGTACCATCGTGAAAATCTTCAACACCAACCACGCGTTCTGCCTCGAAACCGAAAATGGTGCGGAGATCGTTGTCCATATGGGTATCGATACCGTTGCGCTGAACGGTCAGGGCTTTACTCGCCTGGTGGAAGAGGGCGCTGAAGTGGTGGCAGGGCAGCCGATTCTGGAAATGGATCTGGACTTCCTGAACGCCAACGCGCGCTCCATGATAAGCCCGGTGGTTTGCAGCAACATTGACGACTTCAGCGGTCTGGTCATCCAGGCGAAAGGTCAGGTTGTTGCGGGTCAAACACCGCTATATGAGATTAAAGGCAAGTAATCGCTCCTGAGTAGAGTCATGCCTTAAGCGGCGGGGGATATCCTCCGCCGCTTTTTTTTGCAGCAAATGCCCCCATTATTTTCTTCAGAGACGTTTTAAGGGTTGTCACTACGTCCGGCTTATAAGATCATACGCCGTTATACGTTGTTTACGCTTTGAGGAATCCACGATGAGTGAGGCAGAAGCCCGCCCGAGTAACTTTATTCGTCAGATCATCGATGAAGATCTGGCCAGTGGTAAGCACACCACAATCCATACCCGTTTCCCGCCGGAGCCGAACGGCTACCTGCACATCGGGCATGCAAAATCTATCTGCCTGAACTTTGGCATTGCCCAGGACTACCAGGGCCAGTGCAACCTGCGTTTCGATGACACCAACCCAGTAAAAGAAGACATCGAATACGTTGAGTCCATTAAGAACGATGTCCAATGGCTGGGCTTCAACTGGTCTGGCGATATCTGCTACTCCTCTGACTATTTCGATCAGCTGTACGCCTATGCGGTAGAGCTTATCAACAAAGGTCTGGCGTATGTCGACGAGCTGTCTGCTGACGAAATCCGCGAATACCGCGGTACGCTGACCGCGCCGGGCAAAAACAGCCCGTTCCGCGATCGCAGCGTGGAAGAGAACCTGGCGCTGTTTGAAAAAATGCGTGCCGGCGGCTTCGAAGAAGGCAAAGCGTGCCTGCGTGCCAAAATCGACATGGCGTCTCCGTTCATCGTGATGCGCGATCCGGTGCTGTACCGCATCAAGTTCGCAGAACACCACCAGACCGGTAACATGTGGTGCATCTACCCGATGTACGACTTCACCCACTGCATCAGCGATGCGCTGGAAGGTATTACGCACTCCCTGTGTACGCTGGAGTTCCAGGACAACCGTCGTCTGTACGACTGGGTGCTGGATAACATCACCATTCCTGTGCACCCGCGCCAGTACGAGTTCTCTCGTCTGAATCTGGAATACACCGTGATGTCCAAGCGAAAGCTGAACCTGCTGGTGACCGACAAGCACGTTGAGGGCTGGGATGACCCGCGTATGCCTACCATTTCTGGTTTGCGTCGTCGTGGTTACACTGCCGCGTCTATTCGTGAGTTCTGCAAACGTATCGGCGTGACCAAGCAGGATAACACCATTGAGATGGCTTCCCTGGAATCCTGCATTCGTGAAGATCTCAACGAAAACGCCCCGCGCGCGATGGCGGTTATCGACCCGGTGAAACTGGTCATCGAAAACTATCCGCAGGGTGAAAGCGAGCTGGTCTCCATGCCTAACCATCCGAACAAACCGGAAATGGGAAGCCGTGACGTGCCGTTCAGCGGCGAGATCTGGATTGACCGCGCTGACTTCCGCGAAGAAGCCAACAAGCAGTACAAGCGTCTGGTGCTGGGTAAAGAAGTGCGTCTGCGTAATGCTTACGTCATCAAAGCCGAGCGCGTTGAAAAAGATGCGGAAGGGAATATCACCACCATCTTCTGTTCTTATGACGCTGAAACGCTGAGCAAAGATCCTGCTGACGGCCGTAAAGTGAAGGGCGTTATCCACTGGGTGAGCGCATCCCACGCGCTGCCGGTAGAAATTCGTCTGTACGATCGTCTGTTCAGCGTGCCTAACCCGGGGGCGGCGGAAGACTTCCTGGCGACCATCAACCCGGAATCGCTGGTGATCAAGCAGGGTTATGCGGAGCCTTCTCTGAAAGCCGCTGAAGCGGGCAAAGCGTTCCAGTTCGAACGTGAAGGTTACTTCTGCCTGGACAGCCGTTACAGCACCGCGGAAAAACCAGTATTTAACCGTACTGTAGGTCTGCGTGATACCTGGACGAAGATCGGCGAATAATATTGCTGCTCTGGTCAATGAGAGACAAACGCCGCACTGTGCGGCGTTTTTTTATTTAACGATCAGAGTATTAAGCCAGGGCCTAAAGAGGTGTCATGAAAATATCAGGTCAATGAGGTGCTACTTATTTTTTAAAAAAAAGTTTGTGCCATTGCGAAAATCAAAAATGTTACATAAAAGGAAAGAGATTCCACGTCTACCCACTGAAATACCTGATAATTCCCCGTCATTCCTCGCCTTCCCGTAAATGTTACAAAGCACTACCAATTATGTGCACTTCGTCATAATCCTGACTTTTGTCCGCTAAAAAGCATTGATAATTCGCGTCGCGAAAAATAACCTAAAGACGGTAGTTAATTCGAGGGTATTTAAAACTACCCCTGACCATTTGGTCTTTTTTATTTACGCCGTTTCAGGCGTTTTAATTCGTCAAAGAGGAATAATCTATGCGTACGTTCAGTGGCAAACGTAGTGCGCTGGCGCTGGCTATTGCCGGTGTGACAGCAATGTCGAGCCTGGTGATTGCGCCAGAGGCAAAAGCAGCGGGTTTCATCGAAGATTCTACCCTCACGGGCGGTATTTATTACTGGCAGCGTGAGCGTGACCGTAAAGACGTCACTGAAGATAAATACAAAACCAACCTTTCTCACTCCACCTGGAACGCCAACCTGGACTTCCAGTCAGGCTATGCCGCGGATATGTTCGGTCTGGATATTGCTGCGTTCACCGCGATTGAAATGGCGGAAAACGGCGACAGCGGCCACCCGAACGAAATCGCCTTCTCCTCCAGCAACAAAGCCTATGATGAAGACTGGTCCGGGGATAAGAGCGGTATAAGCCTTTACAAAGCCGCGGCGAAATTTAAATACGGTCCGGTATGGGCGCGCGGCGGTTATATTCAGCCAACTGGCCAGACTCTGTTAGCGCCGCACTGGAGCTTTATGCCGGGTACCTATCAGGGTGCGGAAGCGGGGGCTAACTTTGACTACGGTGATGCGGGTGCGTTGAGCTTCTCCTATATGTGGACCAACGAGTACAAAGCGCCTTGGCACATCGAGATGGACAAGTTCTACCAGAACGATAAAAAAACCAAAGTCGATTACCTGCACTCGCTGGGCGCGAAATACGACTTCAAAAACGATCTGGTGCTTGAAGCGGCATTTGGTCAGGCACAAGGCTATATCGATCAGTACTTTGCCAAGGCCAGCTATAAGTTTGATGTCGCGGGTAGCCCGCTGAGTACCAGCTACCAGTTCTACGGTACGCGCGATAAAGTCAGTAACGGTGGGGTCAATGACATTTATGACGGCACCGCGTGGCTGCAGGCACTCACCTTCGGCTACAAGGTTGGCCAGGTTGATTTGCGTCTGGAAGGCACATGGGTGAAGGCGGAAGGGCAGCAGGGCTACTTCCTGCAGCGTATGACTCCGACCTACGCCTCCTCCAACGGCCGTCTTGATATCTGGTGGGATAACCGCTCAGACTTCAACGCCGACGGCGAGAAAGCGGTCTTCTTCGGTGCAATGTACGACCTGAAAAACTGGAACCTGCCTGGCTGGGCGGTGGGCGCTTCTTACGCTTACGCCTGGGACGCAAAACCTGCCGATATGGCAACACCGGACGCATACTACGATCCCAACTATCGCCTGAAAGAGTCTTCCTACAGCCTGGATGCAATCTATACCCTGCAGGATGGCCGCGCGAAAGGCACGATGTTCAAACTGCACTTCACCCAGTATGACAACCACTCCGATATCCCGAGCTATGCGGGCGGTTACGGCAACATCTTCCAGGATGAACGTGACGTGAAATTCATGGTTATCGCCCCATTCACCATCTTCTGATAAACGCACCGGCGGGCTGAGTCCCGCCGGTATGGAGACTGTATATGATGAAAAAAATCGTAGTCGTCGCGTTGCTGGCATCAGGGCTGGTGGCGTGTGCTCAGACTCAGGCACCAAAAGAGGACTCCCGTCTGAAGGAGGCGTATAGCGCCTGCATTAATACTGCGGAAGGTTCGCCGGAGAAAATTGAAGCCTGTCAGAGCGTGCTAAACGTGCTGAAGAAAGAGAAAGCGCATGAGCAGTTCGCGACGCAGGAAAATGTCCGCGTAATGGATTACCAGGCCTGTATCCAGGCGCGTAAAACCGGTAACGATCAGGAAGTGGCGAAGCGTTGCGACCAGATTTGGAAAGAAATTCGAAGCAATAACAGTAAGTAACTCGCTGTTATCATGCCCGGTGGCGCTGCGCCACCGGGCATTTTTTTAGGCAAAAAAAGCCAACCTTACGGCTGGCTCAGAGTATGAACACTTGTTTATTTCGCGTCGTGCGCGTGGTCGTCTTCGCGGCAATCGCCTTCAGCACAATGACCGTAAAGGTACAGGCTGTGGTTGGTCAGGCGGATGCCATGACGCGCGGCGATTTCACGCTGGCGTGATTCGATGGAATCATCGCTGAATTCAATGACCTTGCCGCAATCGAGGCAGATCAGGTGATCGTGGTGCTGCTGCTGGGTCAGTTCGAAAACAGATTTACCGCCTTCGAAATTATGACGGGTAACAATGCCCGCGTCATCAAACTGGTTCAGCACGCGATAGACGGTAGCCAGCCCAATCTCTTCACCCATGTCGATAAGACGTTTATAAAGGTCTTCCGCACTGACATGGTGATTGTCTGGACCCTGAAGCACTTCAAGGATTTTTAACCGAGGAAGCGTAACTTTCAGGCCAGCCTTCTTTAATGCGGTATTGTTGTCAGTCATGCGGAATCTGTCCTGTTGCTAAACGATTCACTTCTGTAGGAAGTGACAGAAAATGCACCTGGGATAATGCGTCTCATTATAGAACTGCCATGGCTAAATGAAAACTGCAAGTCTCAGGCAAAATATGCTTATAAAAATGGGGTATCACCAACAAACTTGCTCAATGGAAAACCACATTTTATCAGGGAGACATTGTACAGGTCTGGGCGAAAAAGTTAAAAGATTGTAGCGATTAATTTAATCGGTTTGACCTGGGGCATGGGCGCAACCGCAGTTGCGCCGCGAAATAATCAGGCGTTCAGAATATCGTCCAGGTGCAGTTCTTCACGGATCTGCTTCACCCACTTCTCAACACGCTCGGCGGTCAGTTCTGGCTGACGGTCTTCGTCGATGGCCAGACCCACGAAGTGATCGTCATCGGCCAGGCCTTTAGACGCTTCGAAGTGGTAACCGGCGGTCGGCCAGTGGCCTACAATAACCGCGCCATTCGGCTCAATGATGTCGCGGATGGTGCCCAGCGCGTCACAGAAGTATTCGGCGTAATCTTCCTGATCGCCACAGCCAAACAGGGCGACCAGCTTACCGTTGAAGTCGACCTCTTCCAGCGTCGGGAAGAAATCATCCCAGTCGCACTGGGCTTCACCGTAGTACCAGGTTGGGATACCCAGCAGCAAAATGTCATAGCCTTCCAGATCTTCTTTGCTGCTCTTGGCGATGTCATGCACATCAGCAACGTCTTTACCGAGCTGTTTTTGAATGTTTTTTGCGATATTTTCAGTATTGCCGGTATCACTGCCAAAGAAAATGCCGATGATTGCCATGAGTAAAATAACCTCTTGAAACTTAATAGTATGGTGGCGCAATTCGGCCACGGATAAGGGCAATAATAGCAGAACTGGCAACCCTGCGGAAACAGCTATCGCGCAGGACTGCACTCTGTGCTACATGAAAAGGGCGATAAAGGGGATTTTCAGACTTATGCCTGGCCGCGTAACGTTTCAAGCTGAGCGATCAACATCTCTTCAATGAGTTCACTGCGGCTGATATTTCGCGCGTCGGCCAGCTCGTTCAGCGCATCGACGGCGTCGGCGTTAAGCTTCAGTTCGACACGCTTAAGCCCACGATTTTTATCGCGTTTAAGCTGGTTGCGTTTATTGATACGCAGCTGTTCATCGCGCGAAAGCGGATTCGTCTTGGGTCGTCCCGGGCGACGCTCATTCGCGAACAGATCTAGTGTCGTACGGTCCGTTTGTTCTTTGGCCATGATTCTGAGACTTCGGGGGAAACACGCCGCCCTGCTAATGCCCGGGCGATAAGCGCGCCATCATACATCACCAAAAACGGCACGCCAACGACTGGACGCCTGCAGCCTTCCAGTCGCTTTCTTTTTAATCAATTTGCAGTATCAGCAAGATAGCGGCGAATGGCGCGCAGCACGGCGTCAGGTTTTTCCGCATGCACCCAGTGCCCGGCACCGGCAATAACGTGGGCGCGAGCCTGCGGGAATTGGGCCAGCAGCGTGTCGCGGTACGCGTCGGTTACGTAAGGTGAGTTTCCGCCGCGAATAAAGAGGGTAGGGTGCGGCCAGGCGGGGACGGTTTTCCAGCCCACGATGTTGTTGTACTGGTCCCAGAGCACCGGCACGTTAAAACGCCATTGCCCGTCAACAAACGACTTCAGCAGGAACTGCACGACGCCTTCTTCATCAAGATGCTCACGCATGACGGCAGCCGCCTGTTGGCGTGTCGCGACACCCGCTTCTGTGACCGCATTAATGGCGGCAAAAATCTCGTCGTGACGACGGACGTCATAATCCACGGGCGCGACGTCAATTACCACCAGGCCGCTAATACGGTCCGGGGCCAGTGCCGTCAGGGCCATCACCGCTTTACCACCCATTGAATGCCCGATCAGCGTTACCTTCTGCAGGCTATGTGCGTCCAGCGTATCCAGCAGGTCCTGCGCCATCGCCGCGTAGGTCATCTCGTCCGAACGCCCGGAAAGACCGTGATTGCGCATATCGACCTGTAAAATATCATGGTCGGTAACCAGATCGCGTGCCAGCACGCCCAGGTTATCCAGGCTGCCAAAAAGCCCGTGAACCAGTACGATGGGAGAATTATTGTTCGGCGATTGTGCAGTTTGCGCTCGGGTATTCAATTTCATGGCAAAGTTCTTTTTTTACGTATGTCAGGTTAGGGTATCATGTTGACCATTCTGCCGCCCGGCTGCAAGGTTCCAGTTTAATCTGACTTTTGCCGCCAACCTGGTTTGACGCTATCCGCTGTTGGGATTTGACCTTATAATCCCAATGACTTGTATTCAGATAAGATATCGCACTGGATTAAGATGAAAACAATCGAAGTTGATGACGAACTCTATCAGTATATTGCCAGCCAGACGCGGCATATCGGGGAGAGCGCGTCCGACATTTTACGGCGCATGCTTAAAATTTCCGCCGCTTCACAGCCTGCTACCCCAGTCACCAAAGATGTCGTGTCTCAGCCGAGCGTTGTTGCACAAGCAAAACCTGCCGTGACGCCGGCAAAAGATAAAGTGCGCGCGATGCGCGAGCTGCTGCTCTCCGATGAATACGCGGAACAGAAAAAGGCGGTTAACCGCTTTATGCTGGTGCTGTCTACACTTTATTCACTGGATAACAAAGCGTTTGCTGAAGCGACCGAGTCGCTGCACGGTCGTACTCGCGTCTATTTCGCGGGCGACGAGCAGACGCTGCTGCAAAATGGCAATCAAACCAAACCCAAACATGTTCCTGGCACCCCGTACTGGGTGATCACCAATACCAATACGGGCCGCAAGTGCAGCATGATTGAACACATCATGCAGTCCATGCAGTTCCCGGCGGAATTGATTGAAAAGGTTTGCGGTACAATTTAACCCTTGCATCAGAAGGACCCGGTAATGGCAAATCACAGCCGTGCAGGCCAACCTGCACAACAAAGCGATTTGATTAACGTCGCTCAGCTGACCGCGCAGTATTACGTGCTGAAGCCGGTCGTGGGCAACGCAGAACACGCAGTGAAGTTTGGTACATCTGGTCACCGCGGCAGCGCGGCGCGCCACAGCTTTAACGAACCGCACATTCTGGCCATTGCTCAGGCCATTGCGGAAGAGCGCGCTAAAAACGGCGTTACCGGTCCGTGCTACGTGGGGAAAGATACCCATGCCCTGTCTGAACCGGCGTTCATCTCTGTTGTGGAAGTGCTGGCTGCAAACGGCGTCGATGTCATTGTTCAGGAGAACAATGGCTTCACCCCAACGCCTGCGGTCTCTAACGCCATCCTGGTACACAACAAAAAAGGTGGCGCGCTGGCTGACGGTATCGTTATCACGCCATCCCACAACCCGCCGGAAGACGGTGGCATCAAATACAACCCGCCTAACGGTGGCCCGGCCGACACCAACGTCACCAAAGTGGTCGAAGATCGTGCGAACGTCTTGCTGGCTGACGGCCTGAAAGGCGTGAAGCGCATCTCTCTGGATGCGGCCATGGCGTCCGGCCACGTGAAAGAGCAGGATCTGGTTCAGCCGTTCGTGGAAGGGCTGGCGGATATCGTCGATATGGCGGCCATTCAGAAAGCCGGCCTGAAGCTGGGCGTGGATCCGTTGGGCGGCTCCGGTATCGAATACTGGAAGCGTATTGCCGAGCACTACAAGCTGGATCTGACCATCGTGAACGATCACGTCGATCAGACCTTCCGCTTTATGCACCTGGACAAAGACGGCGCGATCCGCATGGACTGCTCCTCCGAGTGCGCAATGGCGGGCCTGCTGGCGCTGCGCGATAAATTCGATCTGGCGTTTGCTAACGACCCGGATTACGACCGCCACGGTATCGTCACCCCTGCCGGGCTGATGAACCCGAACCACTATCTGGCGGTTGCGATTAACTACCTGTTCCAGCACCGTCCGCAGTGGGGAAAAGAGGTGGCCGTCGGTAAGACGCTGGTTTCCTCGGCGATGATCGACCGCGTGGTGGACGCGCTGGGCCGCAAGCTGGTGGAAGTGCCGGTGGGCTTCAAATGGTTTGTTGACGGTCTGCACGACGGCAGCTTTGGCTTCGGTGGTGAAGAGAGCGCGGGGGCCTCTTTCCTGCGTTTCGACGGCACGCCATGGTCAACCGATAAAGACGGCATCATCATGTGCCTGCTGGCGGCGGAGATCACCGCGGTCACCGGTAAAAACCCGCAGGAACATTACAATGATCTGGCGGCACGCTTTGGTGCACCAAGCTATAACCGTATTCAGGCTAGCGCGACGTCAGCTCAGAAAGCGGCCCTGTCCAAACTCTCTCCGGAGATGGTCAGCGCAAGCACCCTGGCAGGTGACCCGATCACCGCGCGTCTGACGGCGGCACCGGGCAACGGTGCCTCCATTGGTGGGCTGAAAGTGATGACCGAAAACGGCTGGTTCGCCGCGCGTCCATCCGGTACGGAAGATGCGTATAAAATCTATTGCGAAAGCTTCCTCGGCGCTGAGCACCGTCAGCAGATTGAGAAAGAAGCGGTAGAGATTGTCAGCGAAGTGCTGAAAAACGCGTAAGTGCGGTTTGGGTGCGGGCTGATGCCCTCACCCCGGCCCTCTCCCACAGGGAGAGGGAGAAAACAATAAAAACGGCAACCCTTGGGTTGCCGTTTTGCTTTTACCTAACTGTGCTTATTCTTCAATTCAAACCGTGGTGACACCAGACCGTACAGCGTCCAGCCCATAAAGGTCACCATCGCGCCATACAGCATCGCTTCCTGGCCGGATGAGTAGAGCGCGTAGAAGCTGTAGATTGCCCCAATCAGCGCCACGATATTCGCCGCACGCGCTTTGCGCGGATCCACCTTCGCGACTTTCTGAATAATCACCAGCGCCGCCATCGACAGAATATACGGAATGATATTTGTCACGACCGCCAGGTTGACCAGCACGTTGAACTGGCTGTTCAGCGACGGGCTAATGGTCATCAGCGACAATCCGCTCTGGAAGATGACAATCGCCAGCATGCCCTGCACCGGTGCATCCGCTTTGGTCACGCGGGAGAAGATTTTTGGAAAGTAACCTTCATCAGCCGAAGATTTAAACACCTGTGCGATGGTGAACTGCCACCCAAGGAGTGAACCGCAGCAGGACATCACCATCAGACCCATGATCACTTTCCCGACTTCCGGAGTGAACATCTGCGCGAAGGCCAGCCCGAACGGCGCCGTGGAGTTGGCCAGATCCATATTCGGTACGATGCCCGCAATGACGTTAGTCGAGACGATATAGATCACCGCCGCGCCCAGCGTTCCGCCAAGGACCGCAATCGGCACGTTCTTTTCAGGATTCTCCACCACTTCCGCGTTCGCGCAGGCGGATTCCAGCCCCAGGAAAGCCCAGAGCGTCATAGCGATAGAAGAGCCCACAGCGGTAAAGAAAGGCACATGGTGCGGGTTCCAGGAGTTGGCGTACAGCGTCGGGCTGAACCAGAACCAGCCGATGATGCACAGGCCGACAACCGGGATAATCACGCCCCAGACGGTGATACTGGAGAGCTGTCCGGTGATACGAGCGCCGCCAAAATTAGCCACGGTGCAGATCCACAGAACCCCGATGGTCGCCAGCCCAATTTGTACCGGGCTGAGCGTCGCGCCAAACAGCTCCGTACCGTAACCCACCGCGGAGATGGCAATCGCCACGTTGGCGATCAGCAGCGATACGCCGTAGGTGTAGTTGGCCATAAAGTTGCCCGACTTGCCAAAGGCGTATTCGGCATAGCCCCCCATCCCGCCTGACTTACGGCTGAACATCCCGCACTTGGCGAACGCCCACGCCAGCGCCATTGAACCGACTGCCGTCACCAGCCAGGAGATGATAGAGATGGTACCCACCTCTGCAAGCTTGGTGGGCAGCATGATAATCCCGGAGCCCATCATGTTCACCATGGTGAGGATGGTCAGCTGCACCACGCCCATCTTATTGGACTTACTCATAATTTCTCTCCTTTCAGCAGCGCGGGCTGAGCGGCGGGTTGTTTGATGACATTGCAGCGAACCTGTTTGCGGCCCTCACACTCCTCGACGTACACGCCCTGCAGCTCCGGCGCGAAGCCCGGCAGAAGGTTGATGCCTTCTTCCAGGGCGGCAAAGTAGCGCAGCACGGAACCGCCCCAGACTTCCCCTGGGACAACACACAGCACCCCCGGCGGATAAGGAAGTGCGCCTTCGGCGGCGATGCGGCCTTCCGCGTCGCGCAGGGAGACTAGCTCAACTTCACCGCGCAGATAGGCGTAGTTCGCGTCCTGCGGGTTCATCATCACGCGTGGGAAGTGAGACTTGCGGAACATCTCTTTCTGCAGCTGTTTCACGTTGTGACGGGCGTACAGGTCATGCATCTCCTGGCAGATCTGGCGCAGGGTGTAATCCGCGTAACGTTCCGGATGCTGTTTGTAGAGAGAAGGCAGGACCTCTTTCAGCGGAACATCGCTCTCGAGCAGTTTTTCGAAGCGCACCAGCTGGGCCACCAACTGTTGAAGTTTGCCCATATCTTCCGCAGGCGTGAGCAGGAACAGGATCGAGTTGAGATCGCATTTTTCCGGCACGATGCCGTTTTCACGCAGGAAGTTGGCAAGGATAGTGGCGGGCACGCCGAAGTCGTCATACTCCCCGGTGCGGGCGTTAATGCCCGGCGTGGTCAGCAGGAGCTTGCATGGGTCGATAAAATACTGATGCTCTGCGTAGCCTTCAAAAGCGTGCCAGTTTTCACCCGGTACGAAGTGGAAGAAGCGCAGATCGGTTGCAATCTCCGCCGTGTCCCAGCTTTCCCACGGACGGCCATCCACCGTCTCCGGCACGAAGGGACGCAGATACTGGCAGTTCTCCAGGATCAGCTTGCGCGCTTCGATACCGTTCACCACGCAGTCCATCCACATGTTGCGGCCGCTCTGGCCTTCATGCATACGGGCGTTAATGTCCAGCGCGGCAAACAGCGGATAGAACGGGCTGGTGGAGGCGTGCATCATAAAGGCATTATTCAGCCGCTTATGCGGGACATAGCGCTGCTGGCCTTTGATATGGCTGTCTTTCTTGTGAATTTGCGAGGTCTGGGAGAAGCCTGCCTGCTGTTTATGCACGGACTGGGTGACCAGGATCCCCGGATCGTTTTCGTTCAGCTCCAGCAGCAGCGGCGAGCAGTCGGCCATCATCGGAATAAACTGCTCGTAACCCACCCAGGCCGAGTCAAACAGGATGTAATCACACAGGTGCCCAATCTTATCTACCACCTGACGGGCGTTATAGATGGTGCCATCGTAGGTACCCAGTTGGATCACCGCCAGACGGAACGGACGCGCATCGCGTGCACGGCCCGGCGCCACCTCTGCCACCAGCTCTCGTAGATAACTCTCTTCAAAGCAGTGGGCGTCAATGCCACCAATGAAGCCGTACGGGTTACGCGCGGTTTCGAGATAGACCGGCGTTGCGCCAGCCTGGAGGAGGGCACCGTGATGGTTAGATTTGTGGTTGTTACGGTCGAAGAGTACCAGGTCGCCCGGGGTGAGCAGGGCGTTAAGCACCACTTTGTTGGATGACGAGGTGCCGTTCAGCACGAAGTAGGTCTTATCGGCATTAAAGACCTTCGCCGCATGTTGCTGCGCAATGCACGGCGCGCCCTCGTGAATCAGCAGATCGCCCATTGCGACGTCGGCGTTACACAGATCGGAGCGGAAAAGCGTCTCGCCAAAGAAATCAACGAACTGATTACCGGCTGGATGGCGGCGGAAGAACTGGCCGCCCTGATGCCCCGGGCAGTCAAACGCACTGTTGCCCTGCTTCACGTAGTCGACCAGTGCGCGGAAAAACGGCGGGCGCAGTTGGGTTTCGTACTTCAGGGCCGCTGCTTCCAGCTGGCGTCCATAAAAGTCGTTGCTGGTGTCTGAATACTCAAATACGCCATGAATGCGCGATAAATAGTCTGCCGGAATGATCTCTTCTTTATGCGTCGCGACAAAAACAGGAATGCCAAAACCGGTGGCTTCTATTTCGTCCAGGATACCGCTGGCAATATCCGTTACCGCCAGAACAATGGCGGCAACATCAATATAATCAGAAGCGCGGACATCCACCAGTTCACGCTGGGTGGTAAAGCAATCCGGACAGGCACGGCTGGCTGCGATTTTTAAACTTTTCATCTTTCTCTCTTTATTTTAGGTAATAAACGTCCCTCGATTTCTTGCAAGAAAGAAATCGATAATTTTCCGGAAAAAAAAGCAAAGGGTGGCCGCTGATTTAAATCAGTGAATTGCTTTTTTGATGATTGAAATTCAGTCCGCCCGGTGCGGATGAGTCTGAATCAAGATGAATGAGCGCACGGGTTCACAGGCAAAAGCCTGTAAAATAAGATGTTTCAGGATGGCCTGTAAGCGAGTGCGCCAGAAGTCGAAGGACTACCGGGCATTAAAGAGATGAAAGTCAAAGCAGTTTCGGTGGGCAAACATCATGATATGTGTTGTCCGCCTTATATGGGGCATTAAGCGATTGTTGTTTTCCATGATTCATTTTCCTTTCAGTAATTGAAAGCATGGTCATTTTATCCAGGAAAAGGCGATTAACCGTGAGGTAGATCACCGATAATCGATCAAATCAGAAATAAATATTCGTTTTAGATGAATATTGCAGATCAAAATTCTGATTTGTTGATGGTGCGTTAATGGGTTGTTTTATCAATGTTTTAAATGAGCAAAAATAACCCGTAAAAATAACGTATGGGTTATTTGTGAAATATTTTCTGAGGGGTTGAGTTTTATTTAGAAATAAAATGAATAGTTATTCAAAGCATAAACCGATAACCGATACCGGTTTCAGTTAATAGATGGCGAGGGCGAGCGGGGTCGACTTCGAGTTTCTGACGAAGATGTCCCATATATATGCGTAAATAATGACTATGTTCCACAGCGTTGGGTCCCCACACCTGACTTAACAGTTGGCGTTGGGTGAGTACCTTACCGTGGTTGTTGAGCAGTACGGCGAGCAGGCGAAATTCTATCGGCGTGAGGTGAATCTCCTCATCGCCGCGCACAATGCGCCGCGCGGCCAGGTCAACCCGGATATCCCCAAACGTGTAGGTTGGGTCCGCAGGCGTGGTTGCGCTGTGGCGACGCAGCGCCACGCGAAGGCGGGCCTGTAGTTCGCCGATCCCAAAAGGTTTAATCAGATAGTCATCCGCCCCGGCATCCAGCGCCGCGATTTTATCCGTCTCTTCAGTACGGGCGGAGAGCACGAGGATCGGCATCTGGCTCCACTGACGGACTTCCCGGATAAAATCGATGCCGTCACCGTCCGGTAGGCCAAGATCGAGGATCACCAGGTCCGGCTTGCGGGTAGCGGCTTCAATTAAACCCCGCTGAAGCGTACCCGCATCATGAACGCGCAGACCGTCTCCTTCCAGCGCAGCGCGCAGAAAACGGCTAATGGCGATCTCATCTTCAACAATCAGAACGTTGATCACAAATCCTCTGGTAATTCATTAAGTTCTGGCGGGGTTTCCAGAGGAAGTGTAACACAAAACCGCGCGCCGCCTTCCGGACGATTCTCTGCGGAAATGGTCCCGCCATGGACGTCAATGATCGCCTGGCAAATCGCCAGCCCCAGCCCCACGCCTGGAATGGCCGACTCCTTATTGCCGCGTGCGAATTTTTCGAAAATAGCCAGCTCCTGCCCGGCTGGGATGCCGGGGCCGGTATCCCAGACGTCAAGACGAAGCGTACCATCGTCCACCGTCGCATCCACCCCAATCCGGGCGCTGGAGCCCGCATATTTGCCGGCGTTCTCCAGCAGGTTGATCAGCACCCGCTCAAACAGCGGACCGTCGACGTGAATTAACGTCAGAGGCTCGGGCATGTTCAGCGCGATATGTCGCCCACCCAGGCCGGGTTCGAGCATTTTCAGGGCGCTGCCCACCACCTCTTCCAGCGTGAGCCACTCTTTTTTGAGGTTAAAACCGCCTGACTGGATACGCGCCATATCGAGCAGGTTATTCACCAGGCGCGTGGTATTCAGCACATGCTGGCGGATCTCGCTGGCCTGAAGGGCGTGTTTAGAGCCTTCCGCCGCCAGGTCCAGCGTCAGGATTTCTGACTGACCAAACAGGACGGTGAGCGGGGTACGCAGATCGTGCGAGAGCGCCGCCAGCAGCGAGTTACGAATGCTTTCACGCTCGCTCGCCAGACGGGCCTGTTCCTCGCTGGCGGTGAGAGCCAGTCGTTCCAGCGCGCTGGCAACCAGCAGCGTAAACGTCTCCAGTAAACGCTGCTGTTCGGGGATCATCAGCTGGCGCAGGTTGGAAGGCTCTACGATGACCAGCCCCTGATTTTTATCGGCACTGCGCAGCGGCAGAATTTGATAGGGCACGCCGGGGAGGGTGTCGGTCCCTGCGCCCGCCGGTAAGCCTTTGTCAAAGCTCCAGCGCGCGATGGCTTCGTCCCAGGGCGTCATGCCGCTGGCCGAGGTCAGCGGGCGCAGCTTACCGTGTTCGTCCGGGAGTAAAATCAGGTTGCTGGCATGAAACGTCGAGCGAATAAACTGCTCGCTGGTCTGCACGATATCCAGCGGCGTACGGCCCACCGCCAGCGATTTAGACATCTCGTAGAGATGGCGCGTACGCTGTTCGCGATAGCGGGCGATGCGTGCCTGGTAGCGTACGCCCGCCGTCAGATTCCCGATCACCAGCCCGACGGTGAGCATCACCGCAAAGGTGAGAATGTATTGTACGTCCGAGACGGCGAGCGTCCCGCGGGGAGCAATAAAGAACAGATCGAAGCTGATGACGTTGACAACCGTCGCCAGTACCGACGGCCAGCGCCCGTAAAAGAGCGCCACCACCACCACGCCAAGAAGGTAGATCATCACCAGGTTGGCGGCATCAAACGCAATCAGCCACTGGCTGGCAATGACGGTAATCAGGGCGCAGAGCACGACGGCGACAAGACAGCCGCGAAGCTGAATGCGCCATTTATCGCTGAAGGTGCGGCTGTCCGGCGCGCGATTCGGTAAGGGGGTAGGTTTGTCATCCAGCGCCACGATCACCAGATCCAGATCCGGCGCACGACGAGCCAGCTTGTCGGCAAAGGATTCGCGGCTAAACCAGCGGCGATGCTGGCGACGGCCAATGACGATTTTCCCCAGGTTGTGCTCGCGCGCGTAGCGCAGAATGGCTTTATCTTCCTGCGGATCGGAAAGCGTCGCGGTTTCGGCACCCAGCTCCTGTGCCAGGCGCAGCGAACTCAGGATCGCGCGACGCTGGTTTTCGGGCAGCGCGTGCAGCTGCGGCGTTTCGACATATACCGCATGCCAGACGCTGCCAAATTTGGCAGCGAGGCGCGCGGCGGTGCGGACAAGCTTTTCGTTGCCGCTGCCGTGGCCGACGCACAGCAGGATGGCATCCCGCGTGTGCCAGACGCGTTCCTGGCCCTGCAGGTCGCGCCAGGCGCGCATCTGATCGTCCACCCGGTCGGCGGTTCGGCGCAGGGCCAGCTCGCGCAGGGCTATCAGGTTGCCTTTACGGAAGAAATGTTCGATGGCGCGTTCGGCCTGGCCGGCGATATAGACTTTGCCTTCATGCAGGCGCTGGCGCAAATCATCGGGGGGCAGGTCGACCAGCACCACCTCGTCCGCGGAATCAAAGAAGGGGTCGGGCACCGTCTCGCGCACCTGAATGCCGGTCACGCCGCTGACCACGTCGTTCAGGCTTTCAAGATGCTGAACGTTAACCGTGGTGAATACATCGATGCCGGCTTCAAGTAGTTCTTCAACATCCTGCCAGCGTTTTGGGTGGCGTGAGCCAGGCGCATTGCTGTGCGCCAGTTCGTCCATCAGGATAAGGGCGGGACGGCGGGCGAGGGCGGCATCGAGATCGAATTCGGTGACTAACCGACCGCGATGGCTGATGCGGCGGGGCGGCTGGGTAGCCAGCCCCTTCAGCAGCGATGCCGTCTCTTTACGTCCGTGGGTTTCAACCACGCCGATCAAAATATCGAGCCCCTGCGCCCGAAGCCGCTGGGCTTCCGTCAGCATGGCGAAGGTTTTCCCGACGCCCGCGCAGGCGCCGAAGAAAATTTTCAGTTTGCCACGATGGGCTTCAGCCGTCTGTTCAAGCAGCCTGTCCGGATCCGGGCGCATGGGCTCGTCGGTCATTTAGTTTTTCCTTAGCGCGTCCAGCGCCAGATTCAGCTCAACAATATTTACCACGGGCATGCCGATGAAGCTGACCAGCGGCTTTTGCGTGTGCTCTGCAACCAGCTGGCTCACCTGTTCGACGCTCAGCTGGCGGGCGGCGGCGACGCGCGGGATCTGCCATGCCACGGCTGCCGGCGTCAGGCTGTAGTCCAGCCCGCTGGCCGAGGCGGTCACCAGCTCCACGGGTACTTCCCGGCTGGCCTGTGGA
>NZ_QPFW01000189.1:0-25875 GCF_008122455.1 Enterobacter sp. C6 | reverse complement strand
CTTTGAGTATGATGCGCTCGGTCGCGTGACGCGCGAGGCGGGCGAGCACGGCGAGCTGGCGTGGGAGTATGACGCGCTGGGCAACCGCACCTCCGTCACGCTGCCCGATGGCCGCGAGCTGAAGCAGTTCTACTACGGCAGCGGACATCTGCTCAGCATTGCTCTCGATAAGCTGTCGGTCTCCGATTTTACTCGCGACGAACTCCACCGCGAGACCAGCCGCAGCCAGGGGCTGTTGACCACCCGCAGCGAATACGACCGCCTCGGCCGACTGCACCGCCGGGACGTCTTTACCGGCAATGCCCAGCGCCCGTCGCCGCGCCGCTGGTCCCGCCGCTGGGATTACGACTACCGCAATAATCTGGTGCGCGAAGAGCGGGACGATAACCCGTTCAGCTGGTACCGCTGGCAGTACGACAGCGCCGGGCGCCTGCTCGTTCAGGACGGCACGCTGCCCGGCCAGGAGCAGTGGCGCTGGGATGCAGCCGGTAACCCGCTCGAAGGATCTGCTGAGAAGGTCACACACAACCGCCTGACGCAGCTGAACGGCATTCGCTGGCGCTATGACATCCACGGCCGCACCGTGGAGAAGGATAACGGCCAGACCCGCTGGCACTACCGCTACGACGGCGAACATCGCCTGATGGAGGTCATCAGCCAGCCGCGGGATCGCAATAAACCGCAGACGCAGGTCAGCTTCCGCTACGATCCGCTCGGGCGACGCATCAGCAAAACGCGACGCCAGATGCTGGGCGGACAGCCAACCGGCAAGCCGGTCACCACCCGGTTTGTCTGGGAAGGGTTCCGGCTGTTGCAGGAAGTGCACGGGGATGTGCCGCTCACTTACGTCTACAGCGATCGGGACAGCTACGACCCGCTGGCGCGTATTGACGGCGTGGAAGCGCCGGAGATTTTCTGGTTCCACTGCCAGCCCAACGGCACGCCGGAGCGGATGACGGATATCGAAGGGCAGGTGCGCTGGGAAGGGGTGAACGGCGCCTGGGGCAAGCTGCTGCGGGAAAGCGAGACGCAGATATCAGGATATTCTCAGAACCTGCGCATGCAGGGGCAATACCTGGACCGTGAGACAGGGCTGCACTACAATCTGTTCCGTTATTATGACCCGGACTGCGGAAGGTTTACGCAGCAGGACCCGATAGGGCTAGCGGGGGGGATGAACCTTTACCAGTATGCGCCGAATGCGCTGGGGTGGGTGGATCCGTGGGGGTTAAGCCGATGCAATACAGGGAAAAAACCAGGGCCGCAACTTCCTGGAGGAATTGCAGAAACATTTGATAAAAGCGTTTATAAAAACAGGCAGCTGAAAAGAGACGAGACTTTTTATAAATATCATGGTGTAAATAATAGAACAGGAAGAAAAATTTCTTGGCTGACAAATGAAAAATACAATTCCGAGGAGGTTTTGCGAGAAAAGCTAGCTATTCGCCATGATTGGGGTGTTAATATTACTAATGTATCAGAGTTTAGAGTTCCTAAAGGAACGTGGGTGAGTGAAGGTCCTGCTGCAGCTCAAGGGGCAGGATATCCTGGGATGGGATACCAGGCTGTGGTATCAAATCTTCCAAGAGCATGGGTGGTTAAAACTTTAAGGGTTCCCTGGTAATGAAATTGAATAACTTAAAAAATGCACTTGAAAAAATAATTTTTGAACTTAATGCCAATGGTAAACATGAATCGGTAAATTTTTTTCAAACTCGTTATGAACAGATAATAATTTTTGGAGACAAAATTCCATTTGAAATAATTGAAAGTCTGTCAACATGCAGAGCTATGGCTCAATACGCAAACTTTTCCCTCAGGGAAGAAAAACTTTTAGATGATGTTGTTAATTACGCACTTGATATTAAAAAAATGATGCCCTGATATTAAGCAAAGAGAAGGATTGATTTTTGCGAGGTTATAATTAAGCAGCGTCTGTTTTTGAAGTGCTCACTCAAACAACAAAAAACAGATAATTTTTAATAAAAGAACACTATTGGCTGGCTTAATATATTAAAATCAAAGCCCGGGTCACGCAACTGAACGGTATTCGCTGGCGCTATGACATCCACGGCCGTACCGTAGAGAAGGATAACGGCCAGATCCGGCACTACCGGTACGATGGCGAACACCGCCTGGGGCAAGCTGTTGCGGGAGAGCGAGACGCAGGGATCAGGATATTCTCAGAACCTGCGGATGCAGGGGCAATACCTGGACCGTGAGACAGGACTGCACGACAATCTGTTCCGGTATTACGACCCGGACTGCGGACGGTTTACGCAGCAGGACCCGATAGGGCTGGCGGGGGGGATAAACCTTTACCAGTATGCGCCGAATGCGCTGGGGTGGGTGGATCCGTGGGGGTTGAGCCGTAAATGTAAGGATCCATCTAAAGAAGCTACGAGATGGCAAGGTCAAGGTGATTACAAAGTATAGATGTCTACAAAAACAGGAAACTGAAAAAAGGCACGATTCTGTATGCATTATATCCAAACGGTGATACTCCTCCATCATATGCAGTGACTTATCCAACCGTTAGGCAAAATAAAGGAAATGCTATAGGCTACCATGAAGCACTTCAGGTTAAAATAGATCCTCATCGTACATTAAGAACGCAAGTTAGAGCTTATTATGTAAGTGAGGATATTGATGTAGCATATGGAAGAGCATTGGCTAATGAGATATATGGTCGAGGGGGGGGGGCAATTCTTTATCCCTGAGGAATTTAGAAATCTTTTGATACCGGGGAAGGTCATTAGCATATGATTAATTTTAAAATTAACGTGGTAAATGGTAAGGTTGAGTTAGACAATAAATGTCTTTTAATACAAAGGGAGGAGGAATTTATAACTTCTGATCTTTACAAATATCTTGAATCAGAAAATAAAATGCAGAAATTAATTCCCCATCATTATACAGTTAATACCGTTCTTTGGTCGGGAAAGGAATTCGAGATTATAATACAACCATTATGCTTCAGTAATTTGCCATTTACGGTGCAATTAATTTATAAAGAGGGAGGGTATTATAAGGCAATAAATGATTGGAATAAGGTTTCTAACATTGATATGCTAAATAAAGAAGTCGAATTTTTATATCAATGGGTGTCGGGTGAATATGATCTTGGCAAACCAGATGAAAAAGAAAAACATAGTATAATGTGGCACTTGGAATGGGGTGATATAACTATTTGCTATGATATTAAATCATTTAATTGCGGTATTTATTTAACGTGGAATTAACTATTAAATAAGGTTGTCATATTGTGCTGATAACCCGCTTGAAGGTTCCGCTGATAAGGTCACGCACAACCGCCTGACGCAGCTGAACGGCATTCGCTTGCGTTATGACATCCACGGCCGCACCGTGGAGAAGGATAACGGCCAGACCCGCTGGCACTACCGCTACGACGGCGAACACCGCCTGACGGAAGTCATCAGCCAGCCGCGGGATCGCAACAAACCGCAGACGCAGGTCAGCTTCCGCTACGATCCGCTCGGTCGCCGCATCAGCAAAACGCGCCGCCAGATGCTGGGCGGACAGCCAACCGGTTTGTCTGGGAAGGGTTCCGGCTGCTGCAGGAAGTGCACGGGGATGTGCCGCTGACCTACGTTTACAGCGATCAGGACAGCTACGACCCGCTGGCGCGTATTGACGGCGTTGATGCCCCGGAGATTTTCTGGTTCCACTTCCAGCCGAACGGCACGCCGGAGCGAATTCTGCTCACCATGTTATACCCGTTGAGGTGTGGAAAGAGGAGCAATCATTCTTCAATAATATTGGCATCGGAAAAGACATGAACTCTGCGTTTAATGGTATTAATTTTCCAGGTAGCGCATCAGCGATGAAACAAGATGCAGGGAAAGGTATGGATATCTTCCATAGCAGTAATTATCATAACTATAGTGACATTCTCCGTCGGCGCATTGCTCGTGTTGAGTAACGATATATTTCTGGAAGATTAGATGCTAAAGGGGCGAGGATAGCTATAAGGCGGATCCAGATTGATATGAAGAATAAAATTTGGATGGGTCATGTTCCCACAAAAAAATCAGGGGAATGAATTAATGTCCTATTATGTGATCATGAATGACTTTGAATCATCACGCATGCCAAGAAATTTACAGGGCATGGTTGATGAAAGATTACAGGTTAATGAAAACTGGGAAATAGAAGGCTCTGCCTTTCCCTTCCCTTATCGAATGACAGACGATGCATGCCCAGACCATATTTATTTGTTGTGCAATAAAAATGTTGGGGCTTTGAAATTTGACTATTATAAAAAAGACTTTGGACACTTGATGGATAAGTCTTTATTTTCGATTTTTGAAAATTATAAGCACAATGTTTTTTTTGGCCGAGATATTACACCAGTTTCGATTGGGAATGGTCAAGTTCTTCGGGATGATTTTAAATATGCATATTTTCCAGGCGGCGATGTTATAGATAAGGATAAATCTATTCTCGAAGAGGATAAGTTCGGAGATACCATACCTTTTAAAATTGAATTCAAGGATGATGCGCTAGAAAATGATATACTTTCGTTGAACGACACATTGTTAGGTGGTTTTATCATTGTTAAACAAGAGGTCAAGGAAGTTATAGACAGTAAAGGATTCCGGGGGTTGAAACTTGTTCCACTGGAAAATGCTTTAGACGTTTTTTGTGAAGATTATTTCTACGAAATACACTCAAATCGTAAAAGAAAGGGCAATAAACTACCTTAATATTGAAGGGTGTCGTGCCATTATTGATTCTTTGTTTTTCTTTTTTAATGGCGCGAAGAAGTTCTTTGGATTATGAGTACATTTTTCAACTATGGATATGGTAATTTTAAGCGTAGCCAATAATGATAACTCTTAAAGAGGAATAATGCATATAAAAAATACTATCCAAGACTTTGTCAAGAAATTCAAAATGAATGATTTAAATATGGGAGAGATAGACTATGCAGACGATGAAAATGAAACTTCTTTTCCTGTAAATTTAAATGGTGAAATTCGATTTTTTTATAGCCATTTGATTTTAAATGACCACCCAACATTTGATGGTGCATTCATTATACAGATTGTTGAGCCCCAAGAGCTTAATAAAATGTTATCAGGCTGGCGAGTTCAAAATGACACGACCTGGCGCGATGAATATATAATCTTTGCTGAACGAAATGGAGATGTTCTTTTTTGTGATACCCAAAATATCACATCTCCTGTTTATGGTAGTATTCAAAAAAGAAATTTCATTATTTCCAATTCGTTAGCCGACTTTTTGGATGCTTTTTGTTCTGCCATTGAGATCGAACAAAGTAAATATGATGGTGATGCTACAGATGATGATTTTAATTTCAGAGAGGACTTTCTGGAAGATATCGATTTAATGCTAAAAAGCAAGCTTAAGGATGTTGAGGCGGAAGGTTTTAAGCAATTCTTTTTTGGCTAGGTTAATAATAAAAACTAACACTTTTAGAACCCTCCTTACTTCTGACAACATTTTTCGCTTAAAACCACTTTTATATAGGAAAGGAGGTCTCTTTTCGATTGATAATGAATAAGCATATGAAAAACGGTTTCGATAAATTTGATGAAAAAGTTACATCTCTTGTAGAAAAAGGAAACGAGTTCCATTTAAATGGGCCTCACCTAGTGAAGTTGCTGATCAGATGTGGAAAATGACAACAAAAACAGATGGTAAGTCGATTATTTTCAAATTGGGTGATGGAATAAAAAAGTACTGGAGTAATATTGTTATGAATACTAAAGGAATAAATACTAGAGACGATTTTATTAAATTTCTTGAGAATTTATCTTCAAATGCCAGAAATAATCTAAGTGAGTGGGAGAGCAAAGACTTACCCTCATATTTTGAATCGATGGCATCTTGGGTTGAAGATATGGATGGATATTATTTAAATCAAAAATTACCTGTTCCAGAAAATGTTAACTGGACATTTATTGCAGATATTTTAATGGCTGCAAGAGTTTATGAATAATATTCAATAATAATTGGCCGGGAAGAGCATCAAATCTTCCCGGCGTTTTATTATTTAACGTGTTAAAAAGTATGATGGCGTCCGAATCGTTCCGATGACCCGATAGGTTTTAATGGCGGTATAAATACTTACGTTTACGCCACTAATCCGTTGAATTGGGTTGATCCATTAGGATTGAAAGCGAAGTGTGCACCGACTCGATAAAATGACCATAACCAGGCGGCATTTGGTAGGCAGTGGCAAGGAAGAGGGATTTATCAAGGCCGTTATTCTTGGTCAAACACAATGCTTAAAGAAGGCGATATTGTTTATGGTGGAGCACCTGGGCAGTCAGGATTTTATTTCGACAAAGCCACTTTAGAAGCTGCTAGTGGTAGTCGACAAAAATTATGGGAAAGTTTACAA
The DNA here is from genome assembly GCF_008122455.1 of Enterobacter sp. C6. Taxonomy (NCBI): domain Bacteria; kingdom Pseudomonadati; phylum Pseudomonadota; class Gammaproteobacteria; order Enterobacterales; family Enterobacteriaceae; genus Enterobacter; species Enterobacter sp. C6. Next base: position 19,484 of record NZ_QPFW01000189.1, on the reverse strand, counting down.
GTTCTACCTCATGAAAAATATGGGTTTAGAAGTAAGATTCAGATGTATAGAGTCAAACGAGATGCTATTGCTGGTACGGGACAAGCTTTGTCACCAGATACTGAAATGTTAGGAAGCGGTGGCGGTACCCAATTCTTCCTTTCGAATTATAAAAAAGTTCTGGAACCTATTGGTCTTCCATTTGATATTGGGATGTGAAAATGAATTTTGACGCAGAAACTGGTGTTCTTAAATTTAATAAAAGGGTTCTATTAGGACCAAGAGTTACTAAGACAGAGTTGTTTAATAATACAAATGTAAGGTGGGAGGGGTGGCCTGAAAAAAAAGACAATAAAACAGTCTCATACAGAACTATCCTTAAAGGTGACCATGAGTTCGGAGATATATATCTAATAATTGACTTCTTGGTTCCCAATGATCCTAACTCAATAATTCGTAGTTGGCGCTTCGCCCCAGAAAAATTATTGATGGGAAAACAGAATAGACCCGAAGGGAAAGTCACCCGATGTTTAAGGGAATGGTTCAAAACTAAATCTACTATTGTTCTTCCTGTATCAAGGGAGTGGGGACATGTTGATGCTGCTTATGACCCTCATAACCTAACAGGAACAATTCTCTGCCACTATTGCTTAGACCCTCATGAATTGTAAGTGGAGAACTGGTAAAATATATGATTCAATTGAAGTTACTTATATGACTATATCATAGTGTTTCCAATATAAATTGGACAGTTGCCATCCTAAACGAGAAAATAAAAAGGTATAAGCCATTTTGTTGACATAGATGTTACTGGCCTGGATGTAATTGAACCCCGGAAAAATACATTCTTTATCTTAAACACAAAAGATCTTGATGTCTCCGAAAGAATTGTTAAAAGTGCGAGGAGTTGTGGTTGATGTGAAAAAATACTATAAAGGTAACGTTGATTTTATTGCAGGTGAAGGAATTATTCTCAATGAATTCATAGGGGAGGTGGCCACACGACAAATAAATATTATAGATGGCGATTGTTATGCATCTTCCTCTTTGCTAGATAAAAACGAGAAAGTTGGGTTTCTGCTGTATGATGGTAAAAAAAGCGATCTGGACTTAAGTGATACTGAAGAAATTTCGAATGAGGAATTTGAAACTTTCTGGAAAACATCAACGAGTTCATTGCAAGAAAAAAAACAAATAAAGCTCTTGTCTGGAAATGCTGTGGAACCTTTGAAAAAATCCATAGTTATTGCTCACATTGTGAATAATAAAGGGAAATGGGGTAAAGGCTTTGTTCTGTCTCTTTCAAATAAATATCCTTCTGCAAAGGAATACTATCTCAATAGCTTCAATGGAAATAACACCCCAGAATTAGGTACGGTTGATTTTGTCTTGGTTGATGCTAAAGAACAGATATTTATTGCTAATATGTATGCACAAGATGGTATTAAGAAAAATGTCAATGACAAAAATCAATACGTATGTTATGCATTCCTGGAAGTTTGTCTTGAAAAGTTATCTGACTTTGCTTTAGTAAATCGCCTTTCAGTACAAATGCCAAGAATAGGCGCTGGCCTCGGTGGAGGTGATTGGGATGTTATAGAGTCATTGATACTTAAAAAGATTTGCTATAAGATGATCGATTGCAATGTAATAATTTTATAATATAAAATGATAATTTAATAATGCATTTTATTGAATTCGATTGTTGCTTAGAAAAGGATTTTTAATTAAAAGGACAGGCGCTTGAGTATGAAAATATCTATAACAAATACTATTGAAAAAGGAAACGAGTTACACGACAGCCAAAAATACGCCGAGGCTTTAGAACAATACCAAAAGGCCTGGCAAGCTCTTCCTGAACCAAAGTCCGAATCAGAATTTGCCAACTGGATCTCTGCATGCATGTACAGCGCATATTTTGATCTTGCGGATTACGTTGAGGCAAAGAAATGGGGAGAGACGGCTTTACGGACACGTGGATCGGATATAGACACTGCACCGTTAATCGACTTGGGTATGGTCTGTTACGAGTTGAATCAATTCAATGAAGCGTATAAATATTTTAACGATGCTTATAACTACGGCAAAGAGCGTGCTTTTCAGGATAGACCTAAAAAATATCTTGAGTTCTATCTGCGTAAGAAGGCGTAAGAACAGTAATTTATACCATTCAAAACAAATCAAACGTTAAACAAGAAGTTCATTACGTCGCCATCTTTAACGATGTAATCTTTATCGATGGGACAACTTTACCGGCAATGCCCAGCGCCCGTCGCCGCGCCGCTGGTCCCGCCGCCTGGAGTACGATTATCGCAATAACCTGGTGCGGGAAGAACGGGACGATAACCCGTTTAACTGGAACCGCTGGCAGTACGACAGCGCCGGGGCCTGCTCGCTCAGGACGGCTCGCTGCCCGGTCAGGAGCAGTGGCGCTGGGATGCGGCTGGTAATCCGTTAGAGGGCGCTGGAAAGAAGATTGCCCATAACCGGGTCACGCAACTGAACGGTATTCAGTGGCGTTATGACATCCACGGCCGTACCGTAGAGAAGGATAACGGCCAGATCCGCTGGCACTACCGGTACGACGGCGAACACCGCCTGACGGAGGTTATCAGCCAGCCGCGGGATCGCAACAGGCCGCAGATGCAGGTCAGCTTCCGCTACGACCCGCTCGGACCACGCATCAGCAAAATGCGACGCCAAATGCAAGGCGGACAGCTAACCGGCAAGCCGGTTTGTCTGGGAAGGGTTCCGTCTGCTGCAGGAGCTGCACGGAGACGTGCCTCTGACCTATGTCTACAGCGACCAGGACAGCTACGACCCGCTGGCGCGAATTGACGGCGTGGAAGCGCCGGGGATCTTCTGGTTCCACTGCCAGTCCAACGGCACGCCAGAGCGGATGACGGATATCGAAGGGCAGGTGCGCTGGGAAGGGGTGAACAGCGCCTGGGGCAAGCTGTTGCGGGAAAGCGAGACGCAGGGATCAGGATATTCCCAGAACCTGCGGATGCAGGGTCAACACCTGCATTGTGAGATGGTTGCACGACAATCTGTTCCGGTATTACGACCCGGACTGCGGACGGTTTACGCAGAAGGACCCGATAGGGCTGGCGGGGGAGATAAATCTTTACCTGTATGGTGCAAATAGTCTTACGCGAATAGACCTTCTGGGATTAAAACAAGAGGAAGTTATACGCTATACGAGTAAAGATGAAGCGATTGCCTCAGCTTCTGAGCGTGGTGGTAAAGGTGGATTGGTCCCAAATAATCGAGGTGATAAAGCCATATGGGTTAATCATGATAGCCGACCAGGATTTAACCCTGGATAAAAATATCCTTCCTCGTTTTAATGATAAAATCACTTCATTCCAGATTGAAAAGAAAGATGCTAAAGGTAATTGGAAGAAATGTGGTAAGAGGATTACGTAATGATTTTTGAAATGTTTATACATAAAATTGAACACTTCACTAATGCGAGAGCAGAGATTGAAAGTTTTGGAAAATATATCTATGTTCAGGATGAACCGGACCTATTCCCCGTTTGTTTTAAAAAAGAAAATGGGAAGCATGTAGAGTTGAGTCGTTGGCAAACTTGCTTTCCTAAAGTTATGTTTCAGCGTGCGTTAAACAAATTAGGCCTAAGTGAAGATGGTAAGTATGCATTTGAAGTTTTCCTTTCTCGATTAGGTTATCTTTTTCAAATAGATAACCGACAGCGTATAGATAAAGATATCTTTATCTTGTTTTATATCTATCAACTGTTTTCTTTAAAAGATAACGAAGAAGATTACGCTATAAAAGCAAAAAGCTTTTTTTTAAGATTTTTGTGTTTTGAAATGGGCATGGATGATGACTCTTATAATTTGCTATGCATTACTAAAGATGGGATTTGTATAAATACTTCTCAGCATGGTAATGTCTCAATATTGTCTTTGCTTGAGCAATTTTATGTACAATTTGAAAAAAAGAAAAACTTTGAAGATATTAAGTCTATAAAACATTATCAATTATCAGTGCTGAATTTTTTGTTTGTTGCGAACAACGATAGAAGTTCCCTGTCTTTTAATGATAAAAACTGCTACCTTTGCGATCCTGATAGTTTTATTAATACTTATGAGAAATCTAAAAAAACAATTTATAGAGCCTTGGAACATTGTTTTGACAAGTATCAATCCACGAAGAATTTACTAATATCAAATTTCATTCTAATGAATTATTCGTATTATATTGTTAGAAATAATTTGGCTGACCTCAAAACTTTAAGAAGACATGTTTCTTCAGATATGTTTAGACAAATAATTTCCTCAATAATGTACAGAGTTTTTTTTGTGAATGAAGACGAGATATTTAAGGTGGTTGGCAATGAATATGACATCAGCCTTGAAAAAAATGAAGGTCGAATGCTTTTTAATTTAATATATTCGATTTAAGGCATTAATGTTAGATCACTGTCGGGGGGCATTAGGTTTTGAATGTTCAAACCGCTGTAGAGCCCTCGATTCTTGAAGGCCAAACCATGGCAGGACAATAGATTTACGGTTTGCTCGTTGTAAGTTGAAAACTTGGTATCTCTCATACCGTGCCTTGGCGGATGCCTCTATTAATTGTGCGGATTATTTTCTTAACCAGAGGATTCTTTATTGGAAAAAATAATTTGTTATTTCCGCCAAGTATTACGGATAATTCATGTGGGAAAAGGGTCATTTTGTAACTTTTAAAAATATCTACATGAGCGAGGCAAATGTATTCTCCTTTAAAGTCCCTAAGCGGATGGCGGATTTAAAAGAAGAAAGTGCAATACCTCAGGTTGGTTATCGTACTAATCCGTTACATCAAGAGGGATTAATTCCTAAGCGTGTGGATCCGACAACGCCAGTTAGATCGTATGAATTACCATCATTATGGGCAGAATGGCTTGACGAAGTAGCGATTCCAGTCTCGGGGAGTGTAAAATAGGTTATTATATGAATATTAATAAAGATGAAGAACTCCTTGTGATAATAAAGAACGAAGGAAGATTTTATTGGTTCGTGGCCTTTAAAGAAATGTGGGTTTTAGACAGAGCAAAATGGGTAGAAGATTTTGTGAGAAGTGGGATGGAAATAAACCTACAGGATATTCATAAGGAAAGATATAACATACCAGTTGTAAATGAAGAAAACGCAAAGATATTCATTGATGGTTTAATTAAAGATGCTTATTTATATAATAAGGATGATATAGCTGAGGAGTTTTATAATAGGCTTTCGCAAAAAACCACCTGGTGGGATATATATGATCTAATGCCAGATTTGTTTATAGACTTTGATAATAAAAGACTATATTCCCAATATGTCGAAAGTATGCATTATCACAAATATGTTCCTGATGATTGGCAAGGTGAACTTGTAGATTTCTGCAGTGATGGATCGTTACCTCAAGATGAAATGTTATGGATAAAAAATGAGACAGATCATAGGAGCATTGTAATCATTAAAGGGTAAAAATATATTTCCAACATACCATTTTTTTTGAGTGTGCAATGGTAGATGCATCATGTTAATCTTTAACCATTGCGCTGAATTGTGAAGGAGATGGAATTTACTATAATTTAATTTTTTTTCCGAATGGATGGGTATAAATGATTGATTTTAATGCTGATATTTTATCAGGGAGAGCGCTAGGTAACGTGTTTTTGGGTGAAAATATAAGTAAATATATGAATGAGTTATATACAGGGTTTAAGGTAAATTACTTTGATTATTTTTTGCCTGATGATGAGAAAAGGCTTGCATATATTGTAGATGACACTATCACAATCGCTACCCTTGAAGATGGAACGATCATTTCGATTGGTTGTAATGTAAGCTATAAGGGGAGGTATAATAACATATTACAACCAGGTCAAACGATGAGGCAAATAATCGACTTGACTAATAAACAACGCATTTTTAATGGTTTCATTATTATAAATGACGACTTTGGTTTTTCATTTGAGTTGCCAGCGCCTTATGATGAAATCGCAGATAGCATTGCACATGTTCCACTGGATCTCGTTCTTAATGAAATCCGTGTAGCTGATTACTCTGACTGGAATCCTCAAAAAATATAACGCTGAAATGTGAGTTGGGATTGATACTACAGATTATAACTTGACATAATAGTGTTTTTAATTATTTCATAAAAGATTAAGTATTGAAAATTATGCATGCAATAATACATTTCCAAACAAATACAGCAACAATTGTGATTTATGATTTAATGTCACTAAAACATAGACTTAACGATGATGTAGATTGGTGGAGCCTTCCAGAAGATGAAGTTGAAGAAATAAATAAAGGTAATGTGTTATTTCTCAATCTTGGAGATGATGGAACCTATAAAGTCCATATTAAAAGAGATGTTGATGAATGTACCGGGTCGCTATTTTTAAACGTACCTTCTGGAAAGGTTTTCATTGGGGCGGGAGAAGATGTCACTGGCGGAGATCTTGAGCCTGACGACTCAGATGCCATTTCAGGTGAGTTTATTACTTTAGAACCTGGTAGTTACGAAGTTAAATATAAAAAGCAAGATTCAAATATTCTAATTTCCTTTGCAAAAGCAACGATTATTGAAAACTCATTAGAAGAGGGAGTTTATCTTTGAATGAAAAAATAGAATAATACAAGTAGTTCATCACATAGTCATTTTTAACAATTTTCTTTTTCCTTCTGCACGCACCTTGCTTGCTTTTTTGCACTTTGCTTACTCTTAACCTCCATAATCGGTCATTATACTCGTGACGAATAACCCCAACCTCAGGATAGCCCCCGTAGTTGCTGACCACCCGCAGCGAGTACGACCTCCTCGGGCTTCTGCATCGCCGGGATGTTTTACCCGCCAACGAGCCGCCAGGTGCTGGGCGGACAGCCCGCCGGTAAGCTGGTGACCACCTGGTTTGTCCGGGAAGGGTTCAGCCTGCTGAAGGAACTGCATGGAGACGTGACGCTGACCTACGTCTACACTGATTTGAGAGATATAGTTTTGCGAGGTAACACAGGACTTGATGCTCATCAAGCGGGGCAAAAAGCTACTATGAAAGATCTTGTAGAAGGTTATGACCCTAAAACTGGCCCGTCAATTTTAGTACCTTAAGAAAGCCATACTATATCAAAAGAAGGTGTCGGTATTGTTTCACGAAGAAAATTAATCCTTCAACTGGCTAACCATTTGCTAATGCGAGGGAACTGCTTGCTAGAGACATCTTAGAATTAAGGCGAGTTTATCAAGACATTGCAAACAGCGTTCTTCAGGAATTAATCGCAAAAAATAAAGCAATGTATCCTGAAATGAGAAAATCAAAACCTAAAGGTAAAAGTAATTGTAGGAGATAATGTGAATAAAGATGAGTTAGTTGTGAGATCATTACTTGCCGAGCTTTTAGGCGATACGCTAAATTATTATATTGATAATCTATCTGATTTATCCAAGTCAAATGGTGATGAAGATCCTTATTCGCGGGCAAGAAGTGTAATTCATAAACTATCCCCAGAAGAACAGGAGAAAATTTTCAATTTCCTTAGGTTGGTCATTGTAGATACAACTTCTACTGTTCTCGGAACAATCGATGGTTCACGTTTCCCTCCAAATATTGATGGGGATTTTAAACTTGAATATGACGGCGATGAAATACAAGGCTCCTTACAAGATGAATTAATTTCAAGATCTGAAGAGCTTGGTGTTTATAAATAAAGATTCTATCAATCTTTAACCATTGCGCTGAATATATAGAACATTGATAAGAAAAATTGGTTTTTTTATTCCATTTTTTATTATGCAATTAATGGCTGGTTAGTTTCAGGAAAGAAACAATAATTGCCCTTATTAATAATTACAACTAATTCCTCAATAAATGCGAACCTAATGGAGATAATATTTATCCTAATATAGGATTTATTCATTTATAGGTAAGCCGATATGGAAAAGCAAGATTTAATTGATCAGATAAATGAAGTTGAAAAGATTATACACACGTCTTTACCTTCTGAATATAAGCGCTTTATGATTGAGAACGTCAAAGATAGCTACTCTTATGAAATTCAACGAGCAAATGGTGGCCAGCTTTATGTTTTCAATTGTTTTGACTTGCTTGAAAGAAATAATACATACACAATTCAATCGGTGGAGCCTGACGTTTTATTGATTGGTCAAGATGGTGATTTGGGATACTTTTTGAATTTGCGTAAAGGTACTGATGAGATTTATTCTTTAGATCTTGGAGCGTTAGGAAGTCTGGACATGGATAAAGAAAGTAATAGCATATTTAGGCTATAATGTTTGATTTATTAATCATCTAGTTCAGAACATTGAAAAATCCTCGTCAAATCGTGAATTTTTTTCAAAACAAATCAAATAGTAAAAAGTAGTTTATCAAATCGCAATTTTTAATGATATAATCTTCCCCTTCCACACCCGCGATCCACCGCTGGTCTCTCTGCCTGGATTACGATTGCCGCAATAACCTGGTGTGGGAAGAGCGGGACGATAACCCTTCACGATGAAAAGAATATTATCTATGGAGGACGTGGGGAAGCTCCAGCTCGTTTGAATAGCCATGCGAATACACCGGGTAAATCACATTTGCAACAGTTGATTATATTTGATAATAATTTGACCAAAGCGGAAATTAAATTCCTGGTACAAAGGATTATGGTTCTTAATGGTGGAGCTAAGTCAGTGATCTCCTTAAAAAATCTCATAAATAAAATCAGATCATTTAGTCCTTATAACCTAAATGCTAGCACATAGGATATTGCGGGTCGTAACAGTGATTGGGGTGGAAAAGTATTGAAAGATGCGTTATCAATTCTGAAAGGTAATAGCTTATGAAAGTAAAATACAAAGAGGGTGACATCTTTGTCATTCCGATGAGTAATGGGAAATTTGCGATTTGCCAGATTGTATTTGCTCCAAAAGAAAAGTTTAAGCAAGCAATAGGTTTCTGCATTTTATCAATACAGAATACGGAGGAGCTTGAAGATAACAGTTCACTGAGACCTTTATCTTTTGAAAAGTTTGGCAAAGAGATGAAGGTTGTTTTCACTGGCAATCAGAATATTAGCAAAGGCATTTGGAAAATTATTGGCCACGCTAATCTGACTGAAGAAAAAAAAGAATTAAAAATATTTAATTATGCTGGCGGCTTATATGATGGGGAGGACGAAATCAGGCGTTTATCTGTTGCTGAATATCCAAATTACACAACAATGGGGGTTTCAGGCTTTGAGCTTGTCGACAATGTTCTGATAAATATTTGAACATCAGGGGAGGCGGGCTTCCTAAGCTAATTTTCATACAGCAACAGCTCATAAACACCTTAAATAAATTCGCGATTTTTTTGATCATCTGGCCAAATAATATATGAATCATTTCAGTAACTGTGAAAAAAAGATTGGACGTGCAGATATTGCTAAAAATGAAGAAGAATTATCTATTATTCTTCCTGATGATTTCATTTCACATTATCTGCAATTTAATGGTGGCACTCCTGAGAAAAGTTGGTGGGCCGATGATGAAGATTTTGAACCAGTAGAGGTGGCTGGGTTTAAACCGTTTATTTATAATAGTCAGACAAATGATGACCCTAGATCTTTAATTGATGGTTGCTATGTCAGCATGTTGGATAGGCAAGTGATCCCAAAAAACCTTTTTCCCTTCGCAAATGATTGGGGAGGGAATTTCTTCTGTCTGGATTTAGATAATTACTCAATTGTATACTTTGCTACAGATTCTTTTGATGAGTATTTGACTATGCAAGAGAATCATATAAAACTTCAAAGATATCTGACAAATTCATTTTCCATCTTTGTTAATGGATTGGTAACAGAAGAAGATCTTTCATAAGAAGCCATTGAATGTTAGCAATATATTCACTACAATTAATAAGGGTAAATGTAAATTGAATAAGATGCCAGATAATTCAATTGTTGTTATTGATGTGGCTGGGACTAGTATAAAAATACGTGTTTTGGGAAGTGGTTTAATTAAAAAAATGCAGGCGATAGGTTTTTCATTAAAAGATGAGTTTATGGTTATACCTGTAATTGACGAACAGAATAAACAAAGAATAATAAGACTGTTAGTTGACGAAGGTGCTCTTTTTTTATTTGGACATGGTTGGTATCCATCTGAAGTAATAGAGTATTATAAAGAACAAAACATCAAATTTGGTAAATATAAAATTATTTACTGGAGTAATAGAAATACATACCATATAGAGGAGAGATAATCCCTCATAAAATAAATTCTGAAGAGCACTAATCAACCATTCAGATAATCTTCAAAGTACAGGAAGAAAAAATACTTTTGTTTTACCGGCTGAAGGTGTTTTTTTACTTAAAATTGAAAAAGTCAAAGGAAGTAAATGTTGTCTGTAGCTTCACAGTTCATACCCTGAATACGACCAGGGTCGTGTTCAACAGCTGCATGCTGAAAATAGAGTTATTAATTACGACAAGATTGATATTTTCTCAGAGGAACTATGATAAATTTGCAATCTTATAATGAAGCATTGGATTTTCTGGAATTATTTTTTCAAAAATATATTCTTGATTATAATTGCCTCCAGGATATGCAATCTATTTTAGAGGGTTGTCGAAAAGAAAAAACGGTTTCTATTCGATCTATAGACTCATGCTTTATGGTATATAGACGAAAGACTCAAGATTATAGAGTCATTGCTCATGAGGAACAGGAGATATGGAGGCAGTTGTTCAATATATGGCAATAAATTTTTATAATCAAAACTGGCAAGAGATGACGGATATCAAAGAGCAGTAATTGTGGTGCATGTTGTAATATTGGTAACATTTTTATCAGAGCAGTCAGGTGTAACGAGAATAAAAATCGAGGTAAGGTAATGAACAATAAAAACATACAAATAGTTAATCTACTGATTTCGCATAGTCAAATATTGTTACGATCCCGAGACTATGATGAGAAACTGAGTCAGTGGGGGAAAGGAAATATTTCACAAGGTGCTGTGCTTCATAAGGATTATGTCATATTTGATCCATTGCCAGATGATGCATTTGGCGCAAACGTGAATATTAAAGTAGAACAATCTTTCAATTTAGATGATAATTCTCAGCGCTGCATCGTTGTGCCATTTTTTGTTACGGAACAACATAAATTACAAGTCGCTTCAGCAACTGAAAAATTTTATTTAAGCTTAGGATTAAATGATAAAACTTATTCACTGTTTTATGAAGTTTGTGAAGGAGATGAAATTTATTATAATTTCACGCTCGTACCGACAAAAGAAACTGTTGCAGCTAAGTTTTTGCTAGACGATCCCTGGGGTGGAATAAAAAATCATCCTCTTAAAGAAGGTGTTTTTTAAATTTAAAGCTAACCAAAGAAGATTAATTTATAAAGAATCAGACGTAAAGAAGGCGATCATTATGTCGCCATCTTTAACGATGCAATTTTTCCCTTCCGCACGCAGGGCTGTTGAGCGCATGCGATGAATTCTACCGTCTCGATCGCTCATTGCCGCGTATTGACGGCGATGATGCACCGGCAGGGTTGCACGACAATCAGTTTCGGTATTTTTTGAACTGGCCGATTACTCTGAGGTACAGAAATGAAGAGAGATGACAGCGCGGTCGCGTGGATCAGATATAGACACTGCACTTTCAATAGACTCCTTTACAAGGTGACTCGTGGTCGTGGGAGTCTTCTTTTGACGCATGAAGGAACATGAAATCATTCTGAAAGGACTTCTAAGAGGCTACGTTGAGGCGAATTTACCATGATAAATGATGATGACCTTATTGAGTATGCGCGAGAAAAAATTCCGGATGAATATAGTTCTTCTCTAAATAAAAAGAATAATCTTCAATGTGCATCATTTATAAACAATACTCAAGATGAGTTGCGAATAATGAAAGCGCATAAAAATAATACAAAACTTACAGGATTGAAGGTAGAAGGTCTTGATGAATTAATTATTGCTCTTGAAAACTATGATGAAGAAACTGTCTTAGTAATTAATATCCTAACTAAGTCATTTTCCTTTAAAATTTATTCAGATAAAAACAATGCTCTACTGGGTGTTATAATCCTAAAATTAAAAAAGAAAACCAACGAAGAAATTCGATTTGGGCGAGATGTTCTTGGCATTACGACTCCTCCTCCTGACATAGAAAATGATTAGTTTTTATTGCTTAAACTGGTGTACAAACCAACCAGAATCTCCATGCGTAGCGTTCCAGTATCAATTAACGCTTGCATACATGACTCCTTTGTTAAATGGAAACACTGTTTTAGGCGCAACCAAAAGTTGGATGTACTAAAATAAATCGAAATAAGAGTTCAGAGAAGCCTGTCATGAATTACGATTCATATAACGAAGTACTCGATTACCTCATTGTTTTTTTCAACGAAAGAGTGAATTCATCAATTTATTTAGAAAAAATAATGACTTTGATTGAAGGATCTCGCTCTGAAAAAACGGTGATGATAAGAGCTATTTATGAAACATACATGCAGTATGTAAAACAAAATAAAGATGGCATAAAAGTTATCGCTGGGGAAAAAGAAATGTGGATTGACTTATTGCACCATTGGCAATAAGACTTTATTGCTATGTGGATATTATTGTAAATGTTATAACAAATGTGATTTTACACGGAAAATTATCGTCATATAGTTGTTATCATGTTAAGTCGACTATATCATTAAGATCTTGTTAGACAGTCAAAAGTAAAGCAGGGGAACATGATTGAATTCAATTTAAATCCGATTACCGGTGATCTGACATTTGATGATCTTCCTTTGGGAATTGATACTGAAGAAGGATTTTGTAAGAGTGGATTATACCACGAATTAAACAAGCGAAAAGCTGTAAATAAAACCATGCCGAATCACTACCTTGTTGACTCAGTAGCGTTTTTCGACAAAGAATTTCAAGTTACTATACGCCCGTTGTGCTATGGTTTTCCTTTTATGCTTCATCTTGTTGATAAAAACAGTCAGTATTATAACGCATTAAATGACTGGAATGCGCGAGCTAATATTCACATGCTAAATGAATCAGTGAAAAGCTTATCTGATTGGCTAAAAGAATCACTCAATCTGGACACGCCTGATACCACGGAAACAGACATGATTAGGTGGCGCTTTGAATGGGGGCGGGTTTCTGTCTCATATGAGATAAAATCATTTAATCACGGGATATATTTAACCTGGAATATAATGTAGTCACTTCCAGACAAGGTGGTTTAGATATGTTAGAAATGAATTTTGATGTTAATAGTGGCTTTGTGGCTATTAACAATTACCCCCTCGAGTTAAAGGATGTTGAGACTTTTAAAAACTCCGGATTTTACATGTTATTCTCTCCGTTGAATACAATAGGCTCTTATTATTTCTCTATTGATAATATCGATTGGAAAGATCAAACTTTCATATTAGAACTGAGGCCTTCTGTGTTTTCTTTTTCTCCTTGCATATTCCTTACCAGTAAGAATGGGAATTTTTATAAAACTTTATGGGATTGGGATAAAAGAGCCAATTTGCGTAATTTATCTGAAGAAGAACAGCGCTTGACAGCATGGGTTGATAGTGAAATAACCTCACGCCCTAAACTTAAAATTAGTACGCCTCCATACGGAACTCAGTGGCATCATGAGTGGGGAAGCATTATTGTACAGTCTAATGAGAAAAGCTTCGACTGTGGAATTTATATCGAATGGAATGTTTGACTGAATGACATTATTGATTAATAAAATTAAAAGGTTATAGAAAATGAGAATAACTAATCGACTGAAAAAGAAGGTACTAGTCCTGGATGGCATAGATAATGACTTTTTAGATTCTGGCGCAGAAATAGCATGCCCTGAATGCGAGGGAGTAATAATCTATTCTATCGTAAACTCATATGAATTTGACTCGCTCTCTGAAGAGGTGAAAGATTTTTTTGTTAAGAAAATGAGAGGTGTGAAGTTTGTTAGTGAACATAAGAAGTATATCTACGATGAAAGCCAATTATATGTTTCGAAAAACACTTGTTCAAAGTGTGTAAAGGAATTTTCTACTGTATTAACGTATAAAGAAGTGCAGCCAGCACGATACCGGGTATATCTTGTGGGGCTTTTTGAAGGTGATTTGAAACAGATCAAACTTTAAAAGTTGAGGTTTACCGATGATTGAAAATCTCATTTGTATTAAAGAAAATGACCTGCTTCAGTGGGCGTGTGCTGAACGTAACATACGGGTTAGGATGCCATTTTTAGACTCTGCAATGGTCGACTCAACACGCCAGTTAGTCTTTGCGTTAAGCGAACCAAAGCCATTACCAACTATTTTGACCATCTTCAGTGCTCAGGGCGAAAAACTATTTTGGTCTGCACCTCCTGAAGGCGCTATTTTCTATTACTTAACTTTCAACCAGTCAAAGGAAGTAATTGTGGCCTGTAGCTATGTGGTAAAGCAAAACGGCTGGCATGACTGGTTCTATTCGTGGAATAGGAAGAATAACGCGTTGTCTCGATCGGGCCCTGCATATTAAGATCAAATGTGCCCAAAATGATAACGATACCCGATGGCAACAGAGGAACTGCATAAGCAATTCCAACAAACGGCTAAAAACACAGCTGAGAGGCAAAGGATGAGCACGGTTTATATTGTCATTTTAACCTATATCAAACCACTCGAAGAGATTGACGCAGCAATACCTGCGCATGTCGAGTGGCTAAAAAAAGGGTATGCAGAGGGAATTTTCCTCGCATCCGGAAAACGGGTGCCGAGAATCGGTGGGGTCATTCTCGCGAAATGTGAGAGTCTTGCCTCTCTTGAAGAGCGATTACGCGAGGATCCTTTTCAGAGGTTAAAGCTCGCGACGGCTGAAATCATTCCTTTTGAACCCAGCATGAAAACAGAACTCTTAGACAATGTCTTTTGACCCCGCAATAAAAAAACCACGCCAGGGCGTGGTTTTTTTTTCATTCAAGACGACTCAGACGTTGAACAGGAAGTTCATCACATCGCCATCTTTAACGATGTATTCTTTCCCTTCCGCACGCATCTTGCCGGCTTCCTTCGCGCCTTGCTCACCCTTGTAGGTGATGAAATCTTCAAACGCGATGGTCTGCGCACGAATAAAGCCTTTCTCGAAGTCGGTGTGGATTTTACCCGCAGCCTGAGGCGCAGTTGCACCCACTGGAATGGTCCAGGCACGCACTTCTTTCACGCCAGCGGTGAAGTAGGTCTGCAGGTTGAGCAGGGCATAACCAGCACGGATAACGCGATTCAGCCCGGGCTCTTCCAGGCCCAGTTCTGCCATAAACTCATCACGCTCTTCGTCATCCAGTTCGGCGATATCGGCTTCTACTGCGGCACAAACCGGAACCACGACAGAACCTTCTTTCTCGGCGATAGCACGCACCTGATCGAGGTACGGGTTATTTTCAAAACCGTCTTCGTTCACGTTGGCAATGTACATGGTTGGCTTCAGCGTCAGGAAGCTCAGGTAGCGGATGAGCTCTTTCTCGTCTTTGCTCAGATCCAGAGAACGCAGCATGCCCGCGTTTTCCAGCTGTGGCAGACATTTTTCCAGCACCGCCAACTCGGCTTTGGCATCTTTATCGCCACCTTTGGCTTTCTTGGAGATACGGTGGATCGCACGCTCGCAGGTATCAAGATCCGACAGCGCCAGCTCGGTGTTGATGACATCAATATCTTCAGCCGGGTTTACTTTACCGGCTACGTGAATGATGTTGTCGTTCTCGAAGCAGCGCACAACGTGGCCGATCGCTTCGGTTTCACGAATGTTGGTCAGGAACTGGTTACCCAGACCTTCGCCTTTGGATGCGCCTTTTACCAGGCCCGCGATGTCCACGAATTCCATGGTGGTTGGCAGAATGCGCTGAGGCTTCACGATTTCCGCGAGCTGGTCCAGACGCGGGTCCGGCATTGGCACAACGCCGGTGTTAGGTTCGATGGTACAGAACGGGAAGTTCGCCGCTTCGATACCCGCTTTGGTAAGCGCGTTAAACAGGGTGGATTTGCCCACGTTTGGCAGACCGACGATACCGCATTTGAATCCCATTTCTAAATCACCTTAATATCTTGATAATCAATCCGTTAACGATAACCGATTGATGAAAAGTAAATAACTACGCCTATTATACACGTAACCCGCATGACGCGCGGTAAAAAAGCCGGATCGGGCAGATTATTGCGCTTTGAAAGCGTGTAAGCGGTTTGTCGCTTTGGTTAGCCCGTCTTTCAGCCAGATTTCGGTGCAGCGCGCCGCTTCGTCTACCGCTTCGTCAATCAGTTTCTGCTCAGAAACCGGGGGCTTACCAAGTACGAAACCGACAACTTTGTTTTTATCGCCCGGATGGCCGATTCCGACGCGCAAACGGTGGAAATTCGGGTTATTGCCCAGCTTGCTGATGATGTCTTTAAGACCGTTGTGGCCGCCGTGCCCGCCGCCCAGTTTGAATTTTGCTACGCCAGGCGGGAGATCCAGCTCATCGTGAGCCACCAGAATTTCATCCGGGTTGATGCGATAAAACGTTGCCATTGCCGCCACGGCTTTACCGCTCAGGTTCATAAAGGTGGTAGGCACCAGTAAACGAACATCCGCGCCAGCAAGGTTGATACGTGAGGTATACCCGAAGAATTTAGGTTCTTCACGCAGGGGAGCACGTAACCGCTCGGCCAGCAGATCAACGTACCATGCCCCGGCATTGTGGCGGGTAGCCGCATATTCTGCGCCCGGGTTGGCGAGGCCGACAATCAGTTTAATCGTCACGATTCAATTCCTAATGGGTTCCAGATCTGGCGCGTAGTTTACTGTCTGGCGCGCCGCTTGACAAAATTCTGCGATCGTCGAAGCGAAATACGAATAATTTCTGATTTGAACAATTAGAATTTCAAGCTGTTCAAAGTGTTATTTGTAAACTTTTGTTTGGGAGTTATCTGTAATTGTGATCATTCACGCAACTCATAAAAGGGGCGTTGTCTATACTTTACACACAAGGATTAGGGGCTTTTCCCCTGACAACCCAAAGTTCCGGAGGTGACACATGAAACGCAAAAACGCTTCGTTACTCGGTAACGTGCTGATGGGGTTGGGGCTGTTCGTGATGGTAGCCGGCGTGGGTTATTCAATTTTAAACCAGCTGCCGCAGCTTGATCTTCCGCAATACTTTGCGCATGGCGCGATATTGAGCATCTTCATTGGTGCAGTGTTGTGGCTGGCGGGAGCACGCGTGAGTGGCCATGAGGAAGTGTGTGACAAATACTGGTGGGTGCGTCACTACGACAAACGCTGTCGTCGCGATCAGCATAAGCACAGCTGACGCTACGTTAAAGAATACCGAAACGGCTCCTGAGGGAGTCGTTTTTTTTGCATCAAGGGTTGACCCTCACGTAACGTAAGGCTCCAGAGTAGCGGCACTGGCAAAGTAAAAGGAGCAGTTATGTTGATTCAGGTGGGTGAGCTGGCGAAACGGGCCGGGATCACCGTACGCACATTGCATCACTATGAGCAAACAGGGTTGTTGCTGCCTTCTGCCAGAAGCGCGGCAGGTTATCGGCTTTACAACCTGGCGGATGTCCAGCGTCTGCACATGATTCAGGCGCTGGCAAAAGCGGGGCTGGAACTTGCTGAAATCAGGGATTTCCTGGAACAGGAGTCGCTGTCGTTAACCGAGTTACTCGATGCGCAAATCACGCTGCTGGATAAACAGCTGCGCAGCATACATACGCTGCGCGACCGGCTGGTGGAGCTGCGGACCGGGCTTCTCGACGATGCGACGCCGGATCTGGAATCCTGGCTACAGACTCTGGAGTTAATGAATATGTACGATCGCTGGTTTAGCAAAGAAGAGTTACAGCAGCTCCCGTTTGCGGTGCAGAAGGATGCGCTGGCGGCTATCTGGTCAGGGCTGGTTGCAGAGGCAAACACGCTGTTGAAACAGCACATACCCGTTACGGACCCGCGGGCCATGGACCTGGCGACGCGCTGGATGGAACGCCTGGAGCAGGATACGGCGGGCAAGCCGGAATTTCTCACCCGGCTGAACGAAATGCATAGCGTTGAACCGCAGATGCAGGTGCAGACCGGTATCACGCCGGAGATGACGGATTACATCACGCGCGCGTTTGCGGAATCAAAGCTCAACATATGGGAGAAGTATCTCACTGCCGAAGAGATGGCCTTTACCCGGGCACACTACTTTGACCGCATGATGGAGTGGCCGCCGCTGGTGGCAAAACTGCATCAGGCGCAGCGGGAAAATATCGACCCCGCCTCTGACGATGCGCAAAAGCTGGCTGAAAACTGGCTGACATTGTTCCAGTCTTACGCGGGCACCAGCCCGGAGACTCAGCAAAAGTTTCGCACGGCCATGCAGCAGGAGCCGCATCTGATGAAAGGAACATGGATGACGCCTGCCGTGCTTGCTTGGCTCCAGCAGGCGATCGGGGTAATGATGCAAAGACGTTTCTCTGCATCAGGTGGCTCACAGATCCGCTAATGCGGCTTCACGGTTAGGATAAAAGGCAAGGCGGCCAGGGATCGGCTGCACGCCCGCCCGCGCCATGGTGCGCAGTGGCTGAAACTCCAGGTTACTCACCCGCAGTTCACAGCCTTCCGGCAGACGTGCAACAAAGCGCTGGAAGGCATCCAGGCCGCCTGCATCCAGCACCGGTACGGCGTCCCACTTCAGCACCACAATCCGTTTACCCGCGATGCGGGATTCCAGATCGCTGAACAATCCTTCCGCCGCAGCGAAGAACAGCGGGCCAATCACGCGCAGAACCAGCACATCGTCAGGCACCTCCACGTTAACCGGGGAAAGGCGCGTCATCTGCGCAATGCGGCGCATAAATAGCAGAGAAGCCAGCACGATCCCGACGCTGATGGCGATAACCATATCGAACAGCACGGTCAGCGACATGCAGATCAGCATCACGATGATGTCGTCTTTCGGCGCGCGACGCAGCAGGTTCACCACCTTATGCGCCTCACTCATGTTCCAGGCCACCATCAGCAGCAGGGCGGCCATGGCGGAAAGCGGTAGCCAGGAGAGCAGCGGGGCGAGGATCAGCAGGGCGAGGATCACCAGCACGGAGTGGATAACCGCCGAAACGGGTGAGGTTGCCCCCGCGCGCACGTTTGCAGCTGAACGGGCGATGGCTGCCGTTGCGGTAATTCCGCCGAAGAACGGCGCGACAAGGTTGCCTAATCCCTGGCCAACCAGCTCGCTGTTAGCTTTGTGCTTGGTGCCGGTCATCCCGTCCAGAACGACGGCGCAGAGCAGGGATTCAATCGCCCCCAGCATTGCCATAGAGAACGCTGCGGGAAGCAGGGCGCGCAGGGAATCCCAGCTTAGGGTAAAGCTGGAGCCGGGCATGTCCCACGGCAGCACCAGCTGCGGCAACAGCTGTGGAATGCCGCTACCCTGCGAGCCGTCCGCCAGAACATAGTGGAACTGCGAGCCGATAGTCGCGACGTGACCACCGAACAT